>NZ_JACJSA010000016.1 GCF_014697545.1 Oscillatoria sp. FACHB-1407
ATTCGTGACTGGAAACCTGCTCTCAATCGCTTCGCGATTGAATTCGGCGATCGCTTTCCAACTTGAGTTTTTACCCTTGACACAATCTATTTGACATACCCGATTAAAAGTATGGGTGAGATAGAGCGAAGGCAAAACCTGTCTTCACATAAAGTTCCAACTATATTCAAATCGTACTTAGTGTCCTCCCACTTATCGACTCACTCAACCGCTCTTCTCTACTCTCGCATTCCCTGATTAGAATGAACGTATTCTTTTTGTCACTTGCTTATGCCTGTTGCTGTTGCTGTTTTGATTCCCTGGTTAATTGGTGCTGGCATCAATTCAGTGCTGGCAGCGATCGCCTGGTTTGTGCCTAAAAAGCTCCTGACGCCAGCGGGTCTACTCCATGCCTGGGCATTGGGTGTGATTATCTGGGGCACGCTGGGGTGGCGTGGCTACGTGGTGATGATGTTTTACTTTTTAGTGGGATCAGCCGTGACTCGCATTGGGCTGAAACAAAAAGAAGAAGAAGGCATTGCAGAGAAGCGATCGGGGGCACGTGGTCCAGAAAACGTCTGGGGATCTGCGTTGATTGCAACCTTGTGTGCGCTGGGCGTTTACACTTTTGCTCTTAGCCCTGTAGTTGTTCTACAAAGGCTCGTGTTGCTGTTGGTCTTGGGCTATGTTGCCAGTATGAGTACCAAACTGTCTGATACCTGTGCTAGCGAGGTTGGCAAGGCATACGGCAAACGTACCTTTCTGATCACAACCTTAAAGCCTGTACCACGGGGAACAGAAGGTGCTGTTAGCCTGGAGGGGACTCTGGCAGGCATCGCGGGATCAGCCGCGATCGCCACGGTAGCCTGGGTAGTCGGTTTAATCAGTCCGATTGGTATCCCAATTTGTATGGCGGCAGCTTTTATTGCTACAACCATTGAAAGCGTCATCGGTGCAACGTTGCAATCGAAGTTTGAGTGGTTAACCAACGAATTGGTCAATGTAGTGAATACCTTGATTGGGGCGATCGCCGCTATTTTGATCGCGCTAGGGTTGCAATGGGTTTTGTTTCGCTAGCTTCGATATTACGCTCCGACATAACGGCGCAAATAGCTTTCCAGGCTCTCTAACTTTAGTCCAAACGTCGATTCCAGGGTTTCGATCTCAGCGGTCGAGCAAAAGAATTCGTTGGCTAACAGGGTTCGCAAGGTTCCTAATGCCCGCTGAGCGTTGGGGTTAAACAGCCCTAAAACCGTCCGAATGCCATCAATAGCAAGCACGGGCGGATTCAATAAAATCGGCTCTCGATTAAAAATTCGTCCGAATATTTTGGGAATATCACCCCGTTCTAAAATCTCAGGTCCACCCACTGGGAAAATTTGGTTGCGGGCGGCTTCTGTTGTGGCAGATTGGACAGCAATGCGTGCCAAATCATCAGTACTGACAATCGAGGTGCGAGCTTGAGGATCCCCAATGAGCACATAGATTCCGGTTTGACGAAACCGCTCTGCCAGAGGAATCAGGTTAGAGGCAAACCCAGAAGGGCGTAGAATCGTGTAGTTTAAGCCGCTCGATCGCAAATATTGCTCGACTGCCCACTTTGCTTTGAAAACGGGGGCGTCCTCATAACCGCGATCGGCTCCTAACACAGAAATGAATACGAAATGCTGCACACCAGCGGCTTTTGCCTGGTCAATCAGGTCGATGTTGGCGCGATAGTCGAGTTGTTGTGCTCCATTGGTTGCTTCTGCTGAACCGTGAGCACTGATGATGTATTGCACCCCCTGGCACGCTTTTTGAATATCCCGTTCTTGCTGCAAATCACCAATAAAGATGTCGGCTCCACGATGCTCTAACTCGGCATAGCGAGACGTAAGCCGGACAAAAGCTCGCACAGGTTTTTCGTGTTCCCGCAATACACGGACAATTCGCCGTCCCAGACCACCCGTTGCCCCTGTGACTAAAAACATAGCAATGCTTCCCTCATTTCTATATTGGTTACAGAACACATCAACGGAAACTCGATCGCGGTCAGTGACAACCGTCTATTGCGATCGCTGTTAAGAGAGCCAAGCTTTTGCAAAAAGACACATTACGTTACACTAACAGTGATTCACCCGTCGATCGCCTCCACATGACCTGGCCAGGGTTTGAACGTATGTAATGGCGATCGCTCTCATCCTAAATAGCTGAATGTTTTTTAATTCTAACGACAGGGAGGAAATTATGGGCTGATGCCTTCAAACCGCTTGCAAAAATTACAAATTAAAGTTCAAAAACCCTCCGTTAAAAACTATCAATACAAAATCTAAATTAAGAGTTTCAAACATCAGGAAACTTAGAAGAAATCGTTAGATATGAACTTGAATGTATTCGTGACCCAAGCTACGTTAGCAATCTTCTCAATTATTCTTGCTGAGTTGGTTCGTGACCTCTATCATTTGGCAGGACATTATTGGAAACCGTTACAAAGTTTGCATAATCTGCATCACAAAGCCTATCGTCGTGATCTAACGATGACGAGCCTAGAGATGTATTGTCGAGCGCAACTTTATAATGATGTGCCAGAGGCATTGGTTATGGCAGGGATCACGGGTTTAGTTGCGTTGATTAGTCAACAGTATGCTTTAGTTGTTGGAGTTCTCTATTCTTTTGGATTTTTAATTACTGCACTGGCGCGATCGCAGCAATTATTATTACAAACAGACTTGACTCATAAGCCTGGTGATCTCATCGAAATTCCCTCACAATGGACGGTGAATCGGACTTATCATTGGCGACACCACTTTGATCAGGGAAATGCTTATTTTTGTGGTCATTTTACATTTGTGGATAAAGCCTTGGGTACTGCGTTGTCATTGAAAGGAAAAGTTGTTGCAGTGACTGGTGCATCTGGTTCCATGGGGCGATCGCTAATCGCTGAGTTAACCAAACAAGGAGCTAGAGTTGTTGCCCTAACGTCTTCTCCAGATGTCACAATTCCGGGAACGGTTGAGACGTTGACCTGGCGTTTAGGGGCAGAGTCAGAGTTAAGCGATCGCCTCAGAACCGTTGATATTCTTATCATCAATCATGGTATTAATGTGCATGGCGATCGCACTCCAGAAGCCATTCAAAAGTCCTTTGAAGTGAATGCTATCTCAGCCTGGAAACTGGCGGAATCGTTCCTGGAAACCGTCCAAAAATCAGAACATCGAGCGATTAAAGAACTGTGGATTAATACGTCAGAAGCGGAAGTTAGTCCGGCATTTAGTCCTTTGTATGAGTTGTCAAAACGGGCGATCGGAGATTTGATTACCCTGCGTCGATTGGATGCACCCTGTGTGATTCGTAAGCTAATTTTGGGCCCATTTAAGAGCAATCTCAACCCGATTGGAGTCATGTCCCCTAATTGGGTGGCTTGGGCGATTGTAGCGTTAGCCAAACGAGATTTTCGAGACATTATTGTGACGATTAATCCCATTACCTACATTGCGTTTCCGATTAAAGAATTCTTTAAATCGCTTTATTTCAGATTGTTTACTCGATAGGTTTTGTACATCACCTATTGATGTTGCATTGGAGTCACTTAATGAAGTGGAATCCAGCCGATTATGCTAAAAATTCTGAGGCTCAGTTGAAGTGGGCACGAGAGTTGCTATCTCTTCGAGATACCCGCAAGGGGTCGCACCTTGATTTAAAGGGGCATGAAGCGATTCTAGACATGGGCTGTGGGGACGGCAAAATCACGGCTGACTTTGCCACTGCCCTGCCCCAAGGCAACGTCACTGGCATCGACAGTTCCCCTGAAATGATCGCCTATGCCACGCAAACCTATCCCTCTTCCCAGTATCCCAATCTTGCTTTTTCTTGTCTGGATGCGCGATCGCTCCCCTTCGATCGGGCATTTGATCTGGTTTTCTCCAATGCGACATTGCACTGGGTAGACGATCATTTGTCGGTACTCAAGGGCGTCAGTCGTGCCCTGCGAGATGGGGGTCGTCTGATCATCTCCTGTGGAGGACAGGGAAACGCGGCTCAAGTGTTGGACGTGTTTCGTGAGGTTGTGACGCGAGAACCCTGGAACGCTTATTTCGATGATGTTCGCAATCCCTATTTCTTTTATGGGGTAGAGGACTATCAGGACTGGCTAGCCCAGGCAGGTTTGGAGAGCGATCGCCTGGAATTGGTGCCCAAAGATATGACCCATCCCGCACCGGACGGATTTGCCGCCTGGATTCGCACTACCTGGATGCCAATCACTCACCGAGTGCCAGACGACAGTCGCGATCGCTTTATTGCTGAGTTTGTTGAAGCTTACCTGCAAGAAAACCCACCGGATTCTGATGGACTGGCTCACATTCAAATGGTGCGGCTAGAAGTGGATGCTCATCGTCCTGCAAGCTAAACTTCGCTGCTGGTTTGAGCCATCTGACATTGCGTACACAGCCCAAAGAACTCCAGGGTGTGATAGTAGATTTTGAAGTGATAGGACTGGTGCAACTGATCCTCTAACTCATGTACCGGGCATTCCTCGATGGGAATCGATGCCCGACACTGGAGACAGGTGAGGTGATGTTTGTCCTCCTGCACAGAGCTGTAAAGCGACTCACCACTGGCAAGAGTCCGCACTTGAATTGCCCCTTCTAATTTGAGCGATTCCAAAGCCCGATAGACCGTTGCTAACCCCATGGTCTGACCTTGATTCCGCAGCTCTACATAGATATCTTGAGCGGAAACAGCCTGGTTCAGATTTTTGAGCAGATTCAAGATTCGTTCTTGACTGCGAGTTCGTTGACCTTTCATGGCAAGGGGAGATACGTCACATCTTGAGTGTCTCAGATTGGGAGTGCAATCTTGAGGGGTCTGTGCCAGTGTTTGCGATTAACCCTAATTCGTCTCAATAAGCGGGAACCGATACAGAACGTCTAGTCCCATCTTAAAATGGTTCAACGTTGTTAAGGTTGTGAAATTGTTGTGAGCCAGACTTATCATGCCCAGATTTATGTGACGCTTCGTCCTTCCGTGCTTGACCCAGCCGGTACAGCCGTACAGTCTGGGTTGAAACATATGGGTTACGACAACGTGCAGCAGGTTCGCATTGGCAAATATGTTGAGGTGACTTTGACGGCCAATGATGAAGCGGCGGCTCGTGAACAACTAGACAAAATTTGCGACCAGCTACTGGCTAATCCGGTGATCGAAAATTATCGCTTTGATCTAAAGGCATTAAGCCCTCAAGGATAAAGGTAAGATGATCGATCCGTGCTAGCGATCGGGCAGGTTGCCAGTTCGTCGTGAATAATGGAGAGGTGGCATTGCAAAGCGTATGAAATTTGGTGTAATTGTTTTTCCTGGATCCAACTGCGATCGCGATGCGGCGATGGCAACTCGTGACATTTTGCAGCAACCGACGCGGATGGTGTGGCACGAGGAGAGCGATCTGTCTGATCTAGACGTGATCATTGTGCCCGGTGGGTTTAGTTATGGCGACTATTTGCGCTGTGGGGCGATCGCTCGGTTTTCGCCTGCCATGCAAGCGACCATCGACCACGCCAATCAGGGCAAGCTGGTCTTGGGGGTATGTAATGGCTTTCAGGTCTTAACCGAAGCTGGGCTGCTGCCGGGGGCACTCATGCGAAATCGCAACCTGAGTTTTGTGTGCGATCGCATCTCCCTGCGAGTGGAGCGCACCGACTTACCTTGGACGCAAGCGTATCAACAAGGGCAAGTTATCACCTTGCCGATCGCCCATGGCGAGGGATGTTATTACGCCGATGCAGACACGTTAGCTGAGCTAGAGGATAATCAGCAGGTTCTCTTCCGCTACTGCACCCCCACGGGACAAGTTACGCCTGAAAGCAACCCCAATGGCTCCCTCAACAACATTGCAGGCATCTGCAATCGCCGGGGCAATGTCGTAGGCATGATGCCCCACCCAGAGCGAGCGACCGATCCACTGTTGGGCTGCACTGATGGGCTTGTTCTGTTTCAAGGGTTGTTGTCAAAAGTGATGGCGATCGCGTAATTGCGATCATCTTTCTGGCTCTCTTTCCATTGAGTTTGTCACGGTGTAGGGTTGCAAGCGCACCCGCCGGTTTGGGTTGAGCGGAGTCAGTTGGTCTTGAGGGGTATAGGTTGGGGCTGAGTTAGTGGCTGGCTCAGCCGACTGGGCATTTTGAGCGACCTCTGTAGAGGCAAGCATTTGAGCCAATTCCGTTTGCTGCTCTAGCTGTTGTGTCGAGGAAACGAGGCTGCTCAGCCCATCCACCAAGTCTCGAATATTTTGGCGAAATTCTGGATCACCTGTTAGTTCATCCAGGTCGGCTGTGATCTTTTGAGCGTTCTCAAAGGTGGCACGCGCTGAGTCCAGCGTGCGTTGTAAGAGCAACAGATTGTCTTGGGTGCCGACTGATTCTGACAATACTCGGAGATTGGTCGAGGCTTGAGCGGCGTTAGCTGAGAGAATTTCTAAGTTTTCGATAAACTCACCGCTATCGAGTGTTGTTGAAAATTGGGACAAGAGAACCTGAAGTTGCTCACTGGCGACATTCAAGTTATCTAACGTGCTGACGAGTGTAATGCGATTAGCTGCTAATAGGCTGTTGATCTCGTTAGCTGTCAAGCCGAAGCGATCGGCTGCCAAACCGACTGAGCGGGTCGTGGCACTCGCAGAAGACGACAAGGCTGCTAGCTCTCGATCGGCAGTTCGAGTCAATCGGGTCACTTCGCGGCTCAAGGTTGCAACCCCTGCGGCTGCATCTGAAGTGTTTCTGGCTAGAGTGCGAATTTCACCAAAAAACTCTGGATCGGTCACCAGATTGGTCAACCGCACCGTGGCACTGATGAGTTCATTAAAGTTGACCCCTACTAGCCCTTCCAGGCGATCGCCGTCACAAATAATTGGGCTACCTGCACAATCTGCTGCCAGCGGGTTGGTGTCAATCTCAGCGGGCAAAACACTGACCGGGGTAATATCAACAGCCGTTTCCCCAATTAACCCTGCCTGATTTGCCTCAACCGTAGCATCACGCGGAATCAGTAAATTGGCAGGAGTAATCTCAATTTCAACATCAACCACATTGGAACCGGGCATGATGCTGGTGATCTTCCCTACATTGACCCCCCGATAGCGAACCGGGGCACCTGCTCGCATACCACCGACATTGGCAAACTCCACAATAAAGCGGTAGCTGCGGTTTCCTGGATTTAATCCGCGAATCCAGATGACCATCAAGCCAAATAAACCGAGTCCCAGTAGGATGAGCAGACCAACCGAACCCTCTCGAATCGTTCGCGATCGCATTCTTTACTTCCTCACATTGGTTGATTTAAGCAATGACCCATTCCCGGCGAGAACTTAGCCTACCACTTGAATCGGTCCTTCCACACTGCCACTAAAAAATTGGCGCACAATCGGGTGATCTGTTGTATCAATATCACTCACCGACCCCTGCCATTGCACTTTGCCTCGATACAGAAAGACAATCCGATCTGCCGTCCGTCGAATTGTACTATCCTGGTGAGTCACCATAACATAGGTGCTGCAACCGCCATGTTGACATTGCAACTCGCGAATCAAATCCTCAATCACGGTAGAGGCGATCGGGTCTAACCCTGCCGTCGGTTCATCGTAGAGTAATACCTCTGGTCTATCGTTGGGATTTTCTGGATTCTCCATAATGGCGCGGGCAAAACTGACTCGCTTTCGCATCCCCCCCGATAATTGAGCCGGATAGCGATCGCTAATACCCGGTAATCCAACCATCTCCAACTTACGCTCAACCATCTCACGAATGCGTCTGGATGACAACTTAGAGTGCTGATACAGCAAAAAACCAACGTTCTCATCCACGGTCAATGAGTCAAACAAAGCGGCTTGCTGAAACACCATACCGATGCCAACAGGGTCTTCGCCATCCTCCACCAGACCCTGTCGCCGTTTGCCCTGGATATAAATTTCTCCTTCGTCTGGAGCAAGTAATCCTGCAATGATCCGCAAAATGGTCGATTTACCTGTCCCTGATGGGCCAATCACCGCCAGTGCTTCACCCCGATAGATTGTCAGATCTACGCCATCTAGAACCTTATTCGTTCCAAATGACTTACTAACCCCTTTTAACTCAATCAATGGCTCACCCATAATACGTAACTAACAGCCTTTGGGAAAAACTAGCGTGGAGAAGGAATTGAAGTATTTAGCGAAGAACTCTGGTTAATAATGCTGTATTGCAATTTTATATAGGGAGTTTACAGAGTTCATAACGATATCGGGTGAAAAAAGTTGCATGATTCAACGAGTCTTCGTGATTCGACTGGCAAATTTAAGATTGTCTTTGACTGTATCAAATTGTTAAAACAGTTCATCGAGAGAAAAAACAGCTATAAGAACAACGTTTGGCAACCTTTTTTCTGTAGCGTAAGGGCTGCACTTCACAGAGCTAGACTTCTACCTTAACTAGTACCTTAACGAGTCGAAGGCATCACTACCCCAGTCAAGCGAGAGAAATGGTTTTACACCGAAAGATGTGAGATAAAGGATTAACCCTGGTTCAACAGGTGGCAGTGACAAGCCAGTGCGGGTTTTGCTGCCTTGCTCCATCGGAATATCCTTAGCTTGCCAAATTAGTACGGATTGACTTCCACTTGCTAAGGAATATAAGGGGACGAGAATGCTAAGTTGGGGGCGGGTGCTCCGTTTTACCTCTCGTTTCACACTCGTATTTCCGACTCATGCCTGGTATGAGTGTCAGGTTACGGTGTTTGCCACGTTCCAAAGTCGTTTGTTGCCCCTGCTTAACCATGTCAAACGGTTTATTCAAACAAGCACTACAGGTGCTCAACCGGGGATCGCGCCATCGTAGTTCTCAACGTGTGAACCACTGGTATAAGTGGTTAGCACCAGGGCTCCTGGTAAAACGCTGGTTATTGATCAGTGCAACTGGAGTCATGTTGCTCGGCTTAGGCATCGCTATCTGGGCACGCCAGGCTCCCATTTTTCGGTTGGGGCAGTTCATTGGCGATGTTTTAGGAACGATTACACGCATCGTTCCCAACTATATCAGTGGTCCCTTAGCGGTTGGATTGGGACTACTGCTTGTCTTCTGGGGGCAAACCCGTAGCCTGGGAGCTATCACTGAAGTGTTGATGCCCGAAGGGGATGAGGAACTGGTCGATCGCCTCTTGACGCATCGCCGTCTCAACCGGGGTCCCAAAATTGTTGTCCTGGGAGGGGGAACGGGCTTATCTACCCTCTTGCGTGGCTTGAAGCACTACAGCGCAAACATTACGGCGATCGTCACGGTGGCAGATGATGGGGGGTCATCGGGGCGATTGCGACGAGAAATTGGGGTGTTACCTCCGGGTGACATTCGCAACTGCTTAGCCGCTCTAGCCGATGAGGAGAAGTTACTGACAGAACTGTTTCAATATCGCTTTCGAGCAGGCAGTGGCTTGTCGGGGCATAGCTTTGGCAACTTGTTTCTCACGGTGATGAGTGAAGTCACGGGCGATTTAGAACGGGCGATCGCTGCTATTTCTAAAGTCTTGGCAGTCCGAGGGCAAGTTTTACCCGCCACCTTAAGCGACGTGCGCCTGTGGGCAGAGCTTGAGGATGGACGTTACATCGAAGGCGAGTCCAACATTACCGAGGCGGGCGGCAAAATCGTCAAAATCGGTTGCTTGCCCTCTGATCCACCAGCATTACCCAAAGCGATCCAGGCGATCGAGGAGGCAGACTATATCATCATTGGACCGGGGTCGCTCTACACTAGCGTCATTCCAAACCTGCTGGTGCCGGAAATTCCAGCGGCGATCGCTAAGCGTGACGTACCCCGCATCTACGTCTGCAATATCATGACCCAACACGGTGAAACCCAGGGTTATACCGTTTCCGACCACATTCGGGCGATTGATGCCGCTTGCGGGCTAAAACTGTTTGATGCGGTGCTGGTGCAAAAGAAGACGCCTACGGCTCAGGCGTTGATTCGCTATGCCCAAGAAAATTCTCACCCCGTTTACTTTGACCGAGAAGCGGTGATGCAGTTGGGGCGGCGTGTTGTAGTGGCTAATGTGATGTCTGAAAACCCGACGACAGGGCAACTACGCCACAACTCTGACCAACTGGCACGGATTCTGATCCGCTGGTATAGCCGAAATTAAAGATCTAAATTTTATTTTGTTGGCGATCGCACCCTTGCGTGTTACCCTAGTAAAGGTCGAAAAAGTTGGACTCAAGCCAACACTGACTCTCACTCGCGGGTGTAGTTTAGTGGTAAAACTATAGCCTTCCAAGCTATTGATAGGGGTTCGATTCCCCTCACCCGCTTATTCATAACTTCAACATTATTGCGATCGAGATCACAGTTCCTCAAAGTCCGAAACTTTAGCCTGGATCGGTAATGATTCAGGTTTAGGGGAGATCTCAATGAGACGGGCTGATCGGCATGATGATTCTTACGACAACTCCATCGCCAATCCGCGATCGCACCAAGCGGAACCTGTCACGACTCATGAACAGAAAGCCCTCTTGATGACCTTACGGGCACAACGAGATGAGGCGCAGCAGCAATACAAATCTACGCTGGTGCTCTATGAAGAAGCCCAATCGCAAGCCCAGTCTTATTTAGTTTTATACAACGAAGAGCAAGCCAAGAGCAGTGAACTGCTAGTAAAGTATGAGCAAGCTCAAGTAGAAACTCAGCATTACATCACGCTCTACAACGAATCGCAATCTCAGCTTAAGTTTGAGCGGCGATCGAAGGCAGGAATCAAGAGTTGGGAGACGCGCCGCAAACGGGAAAATGAGCGGCTCAAACAGGAGATTGGAGAGATGGCACTCCTGCTCAGGGATTCCTTAGAAAGGAAGGATGAAGCGATTAGTAATTTGGAATCCCTAGCTGATCGCATGGATCGCATTCAAAACCTGGTTGATTCTGTTGAAGACACCTCAGAGGGTAACCCCCTGGGGCTATTGCAAAAGCTCAAGCGGATCTGGCAAGCCGTGAAAGACATCCTTGCAGAATAGGGAATGACACAGCATGAGTGACGAACCGATTCCAACCATTCCCACGGCTCAAAAGCAGACCTTGGGCGATCGCATCCGGGGCATTGCCAATCAATTGAGGCAAGAAAATGATGTCCAGATCAAGGCAACCTCTCGGATTTTGGGAGCCGCCGCTCAAATCGCCCAAAACCACGATCGCCTGATTGATGAAGTGGTTGAGATGGTTGAAGAAGATCTAGACCAACAAGCCTCGATCGCTGCATTCGAGCCTTATACAGTCGAACGGCTCAAACAACAATTTCAGAAGGACTTTAAGGCAGCTAAAGCCCATTTTGGAGTCACAGCGAACGGTTGGGGAGCTTTGGTTTCTAAGCTGAATGAGCCAACTGAGAAAAGTTCTACAAAGGAAACTGCAAAAAGTTCTAAAAGAGGGTCTACAACGAGTTCTGCTAAATCCTCTAAAACTCAAGATTCTACGACACAGCGATTAGAGGCGATCGAGCGAGATATCCAAACCATGCAGGGCGATATCAACCAAATTTTGAATCTGCTGAATCAAATTGTAGGGAAGTTACCGTAAGCGTTAGCGCGATCGCCTTACGATTGGATTCATCATCTCGTGTCAGGCTTCGACTATGTCTGAAGAAACTCAGCGTAATCCAGATTCCTCCGTTACCGTCGTCATTTCTCGTCGGGTCAAACCGGGATGTGAAGCGGAGTTTGAAGCTTTTTTAACAGGAGTCATTGCAGCCTGTAGCCAGTTTCCGGGTTATTTGGGCAGCAATATCTTTCGCCCGGTGAGTGGAGATGACCCGGAGTATCGGGTGATCTTCAAGTTTGATCAACTCAGTCATCTGCGCCGATGGGAAGCCTCCGAGGAGCGGCAACATTGGTTTGCTCAAGCGGAACCGTTGACGGAAGCTCCACCGCAGATTCAGGTGTTAACGGGGTTAGAGACGTGGTTCACGCTGCCGGGGAAGCCTGCTATTACGCCACCTCCGCGTCACAAGATGGCATTAGTCACCTGGTTGGCGGTGTTCCCTTTGATCACGGTCATTTCTACCCTGCTGCAAGATTGGCTCGTGTCGTTGCCGTTGGTATTGCGGGTAATGGTTGTGACGGCGATCGCTGTTCCCACGATGACCTATGGTCTGATGCCCCAGGTAACGCGATTGTTTGCAAATTGGCTCTATCCACCCCCTCAAGCTGAACCAGAGCTAGAAAATGATGCTCTTCCTGTCTTAGAAGCCAGCGCAACAGAACCTTTGCCCATGCTTCAACCTGTGCCAACTGAGTTGGAAGTCGAAGTGATGAATTGATATGCGTATTTTTGGTCTTGGCTTCCGATAGTTCCTTAAATTCCTTCGGGCGAGGAAGCATTTCATACCGAATGTGATTGCGATCGCAATCCCTCTTATAGAGGTGAGTTTTGTGTGAGCCGCGATCGCCAAGAGTGATGGGTCATCCCGCTTAACCCATCCTGCATCTGCCATAAATACTGATACCAATTTGAATTGGCTTCGCTGCACATGATTCCGTAAGGGCGTTTCGCGAAACGCCCCTACCCAGTGATCTGCCACAATCAAACATTAAATCGGTATGAGTTGGTATCCCCTTCCAAAGAAGCCCGAAGCTCGTTGATTTGGAGGATAGCCATGACATTCAAAACCTGGAGTTTTGCGCAAGCCAATCATTCTACGACCCCAGCATCCACTCCGCCGCAAAATCTCACCCTATCGTCTGATCCAATTTTGCCCATAGCTCCTGCTGATCCACCCCCACTCACTGGCTTCGTGCTATTGCCTGCTGCTCCTTCGTTTCAAGACTTGCTGCCTGTAGACCCTCCGGTTCATATTAACGGCACTGAGATGGGCGAGACACTAATTGGCAATGGATATAACAATCGAATTTTGGGTTGGGGTGGCGATGACATCATTAGCGGCAGGGGAGGAAATGATTGGCTGGATGGAGGAACAGGAAACGATTCCTTGAGAGGCGGAGATGGAGAAGATGAGCTATTTGGATGGCTTGGTCATGACTATCTATTAGGGGGAGAGGGCAACGATGTTTTGCATGGTGAAGATGGTGATGATGGTTTAGAAGGCGATCGCGGCAATGACCTTTTGTATGGGGGAGAAGGGAATGACGATTTATTAGGAGGAGAGAATAACGATGTCTTGCATGGAGAGGATGGTAATGATGATTTAGAAGGTGATTACGGAGATGACCTGCTCTATGGAGGTAGAGGTGCTGATGACTTGTATGGAAGGGTTGGAAATGACGTTTTGCAAGGCTATGGTTTTAGCGATGGTGAAATTGATGACCTAACTGGGGGAGGCGGAGTGGATACGTTTGTCCTGGGGGATGGTCAACGGTGTTTCTACATGGGAGAGGGGCATGCCGTGATTGAAGATTTTGCGTCGAGCTTCCATGGAGATATTTTGCTGCTCAACGGTTACTCTCAGTATGAGATTAGATATCGCTATCATGAAGGTTCGGTGGGAGACTTCTTCAAAGACGGGGAGCTTTATAGCAATGGCGATCTCATTGCGCTCTTTCCATATATGGAGGTTAACGCCTATTTGGGGTTAGGTAACTTCAGATATGTGTATTCCGGGTTTGATCAGGGCTAAACCGAGATTGAGACTAAACAATATTTCACAGAATGACTACTGAACTTGACTCGCCATCCTCGCATCGTGCATCTACCACAGCCAATATCCCCTCAAATGTCTGGCGTCAAGGGGAGTTGGTGGAATTGACCATTACTGACCTGAACCACGATGGAGCCGGAGTGGGGCGTCTGGAAGGGCGGGTGGTGTTTGTGCCCGAAACGGTGGTGGGCGATCGCCTCTTAGCGCGGTTGGTGCGGGTCAAGCCCAACTATAGCTATGGCAAATTACATGAATTAATCGAATCCTCGCCGCATCGAGTGCGCCCTAGTTGCATCGTGGCGGACAAGTGCGGTGGCTGTCAGTGGCAGCATATCGACTATGCCTTTCAGTTGGAGGCAAAGCGATCGCTGGTGATTCAAGACTTAGAGCGCATTGGCGGCTTTGAGAACCCTCCTGTTGATCCAGTGTTGGCGGTTGGTGATGCGCTGCACTATCGCAACAAGGCGACCTATCCCCTGGCGCGATCGAACGCAGGACAGGTGCAGGCAGGCTACTACCAAAAAGGGAGCCATCACCTGATTAATTTGAATCAGTGCCCAATCCAAGATGAGCGGTTGAATCCTCTGTTGACGGAGGTGAAGCAAGATATACAGCGTCGTGGTTGGAGCATCTACAACGAAGAGCAACATCGGGGTAAGTTGCGCCATCTAGGGTTACGAATCGGGCGACGCACAGGGGAAATGTTGCTGACACTGGTGACAACCGATGCGGGACTAGTGGGCTTAGAGGAACAAGCCCAGGAATGGCTCGATCGCTATCCTGGTTTGGTGGGGGTGCTGGTTAACCTCAACCCCGATCGCACCAACGCCATTTTTGGCAGTGAGACTCGCCTGATTGCCGGACGACCCCACCTCGAAGAAGAGTTTGCCGGAATCCTATTTCACATTCGTCCAGAGACTTTCTTTCAGGTCAATACCGAGCAAGCTGAAGCTTTGTTGGAGGCGATCGCTCAAGAATTAGTTCTCCAGACCGATCAGGTGCTAGTAGACGCTTACTGCGGCATTGGCACTATGACTCTGTCTTTGGCGCGACAGGTCAAGCAGGCGATCGGCGTGGAAGTGCAAGCGGAAGCCGTTGAACAAGCCGCGTTGAACGCTGCATTGAATGGGTTAACCAACGTCACTTTCCAACAGGGAACTGTGGAAGAGGTGTTGCCCCGACTCGGCGTACAGCCTGATGTAGTTCTCATCGACCCACCGCGCAAAGGGTGCGATCGCGCTGTCATCGATGCTTTGTTAGCTCTCCAGCCCAGACGCATTGCTTATGTCAGTTGCAATCCCTCAACGTTGGCGCGTGATCTGAAACTGCTCTGCCAGTCCGGAGCTTATCAGTTGACCCGGGTTCAACCTGCCGATTTCTTTCCCCAAACGGCTCATGTGGAGTGTGCCGCGTTTTTACATCGGGTGATGTGAATCGGGCGAGGAAGGTCAGATCAATGGCTGGTTCATCGTCAGTTGCCAATCGACCATGGCTTGGGCATTGACTATTGACCATTGACCCCTGACCATTGACTATTGACCATTGCCAATCAACCCATGAAATTTAGCGAACTCGTAACCACGTTAGAGGCAACTACCGAGGGATTGAACCATTCTGCTGCTCAAAATCCTGAGATAACTGGAGTAGCAGCGATCGACGAGGCTCCTTCAGGAACGCTCAGCTATGTGGAAGGGGAAAAGTACGCGGGCTACATTAGCCAGACGGGGGCGAGTGCGCTGATTTTGCCACCGAATGCAGCGTGGCATCAGCAGGCGAGCGATCGCAACATCGCCTGGATCAGCACCAGCAATCCCCGGTTGTTGTTTGCCAAGGCGATCGCCCTATTTTACCAACCCTTTCGTCCACAGCCTGAGATTCATCCAACAGCGGTGATTCATCCCTCAGCGAAAGTGGGGCAACGAGTGGCGATCGGGGCGCATGTGGTAATTCAACCTGGGGTAACGATTGGCGATGACGTCTGCATTCACCCCAATGTCGTGATTTACCCAGACGTGCAAATTGGCGATCGCACCGTTCTCCATGCCAATTGTGTGATTCATGAGCGATCGCTCATTGGGGCAGATTGTGTGATTCACAGTGGAGCGGCGATCGGAGCTGAAGGGTTTGGCTTTGTCCCCATCCCCGAAGGGTGGCAAAAAATTGAGCAGTCCGGTTATGTAGTGTTGGAGGACGGAGTCGAAGTGGGTTGTCACTCAGCGGTCGATCGCCCTGCCGTTGGGGAAACTCGCGTGCGGCGCAACACCAAACTCGACAACATGGTGCATGTGGCTCATGGCTGTCAAATTGGCGAGAACTGTGCTCTAGCTGCCCAAGTCGGTCTTGCTGGAGGGGTTGTCGTGGGCAACCGAGTCATTTTAGGGGGGCAGGTCGGCGTTTCCAACCAGGCTCGTATCGGCGATGGAGCACAAGCCGGAGCCAAAGCAGGCATCCACAGCAGTGTTCAACCGGGCGAAATCGTTATGGGCATTCCCGCTGTGCCCTACAAGTTGTTCCTCAAAGGCTCCGCTATCTACAACCGTTTACCGGAGATGTATCAATCCCTGCGGCAAATTCAAAAACGGTTAGGAGGAGAGAAGAAGGAAAAAGAAGAAAGGATAAACGATGAAGGCTGAAGGATAAAAAATGGAGAGGCGCGATTTATCGGTCTGGTAAAAAAAGACAAACGATAAGAGATAAAAGGCAAAGGAAAATGGTGTAGAGGCGCAGCATTCGGTAAAAAGATTTTGAGACAAGCCGATCGCTGATGAGCCGAATGCTACGCCCTCATATTGGATAGTTGAGATTTAATTGCATTGATAAAGATAGGCATCATAGCCATTGACGTACCGATGGTGGTTTTCATTCGCCACACATGCTTGCCCCTCAGGATTAACAGGAGCGTGAAAGTTAACTGCCCATAATTGAAAGGGTCTGGGCATGGTTGTCAAAGTGCGATCGAGCGTTGCTGTGGCAGGACAATCAACGGTACAGCGGGCTTCGTCTTGATGGACTAAGAGAAATTGAGGTGCGGTGTCCGGAGAGTTTTTCTGACGTTGCCATTCCCACCCAAGACCCATCATTTCCCCCACTTGCACCAGCGTATTGTGAGTGGTAGCAATCAGAATCGGTTCTTGTGATTGCTGCATCAGGGGCACTAACCGATCGGGACGATAGTATTTTTGATAGCCCAAATTATTCACAACGGTTAATCCACCTGCAAGCCCCATGATCAAAATGGCGATCGCCACGCCTCTAGCGACACGAGTAGGGGTCTGCCACAATCCAGTCATGCCAACCCCAAACAATGCAACTACTCCCGGAAAGTAGACAAAGGAATAGCGAGCCCCACGGGTTAAATCGTTGCCAAAGCCATAGGTGATCCCAAAGAATAGGGCGATCGCGCTGACCACAAAACCACCCAAGATGCGAATTGCAGAGCCTCTATCAGGATGGGATCGCTCCCGTTGAAAACCACGCCAGAGTGTGGGTATAGCCGCCCAAAAAAAAGCAATCATCAGCACCACAGAGACGACTGCCAGCGGCAACCAACTCGCCTCTACAGGTAACAGCATCCACATCGTTAGCCATGTCCCAAACCATTGAAACAGTGGCTTGATCAGCGCGAACACATGGAAGCGATCGCCCGACTGAATCCACTGCGTAATGTCACGTTGATGCACCGTGAGCCAGATTGGAGCCCAAATGGATGCAGTGACCCCAGTTCCAAGTGCGACGGCATAGAGCCTTTGCCAGGGCGATCGCAATAGAGGGTTGCGATCGGCACGGTACTGTTGCAGAGCGAACCCCATGAATGCCAGGGCGATCGCCGCCAGCGTCAACCCAAAAAAATAATGAGTAGCCATTCCTAAACCATTGACTCCAATCCACGCACCACATAACCACAACGGCGGTGGAATATGAGAACGGAGATAACGTTCAGCTAGCACCAGACAGACGAGAGATGCAATCACCCACAACATTGCCAGGGTATAGTGCCGTGCCTCCTGCGCCAGATAAACGCCATAGGGAGCCACTGCCATGAATGCAGCGGTAGTATGGCTTAGCAACAGCCGTTGTTGCCCTCGTTCGATCAGATACCCCAGCCCAAACATGGCAGGGATGGTAAGCACTCCCAATAATGCTGGCAGCGATCGCGCCACTGCAATCGAAACCAAACCCGTGGTGGGAGAGAACCAGTGCATCCACAGATGTGCCAGAACAAAGTACAGGGGGGGATGGACATCGGCGGTTAGAAGCTGCTGGACAACATCCTGAACCGTAGCCTGTGGTCGTAGTTGCAACGGTTGCAAAAGAGTCTCTAGCGAGATTGCCTGATCAAGGGGGACTGTCTCAAAGCTATGCCCCAAGCTAAAAACTAGGGTGGCAAATTCGTCAGTCCACGGCGGCTTAGTGTCCAATCCAGTAAAGCGAATCGCAACCCCGATCGCCGTCCAAAGTAACAGTCCTGTCAGATGCAATCCGGCAGACGAGGATCTCCAATTTGACCTAAAACTCTTCAAAATGAATGCGCTCAATCACAGGTGTAGAGAATTCGGCTCAAGAGGTTGAGTCGTGTCTAACAGCGATCGCCCCATTGGGGGTCGAACGTTGAATATTTGGAAATCCTGCAACCTCTGCCAGGGTATAGAGCGGTCTACCCTTGACCTCCTCATAAATGCGTCCGATGTATTCGCCCAAGATGCCAATACTGATCAGTTGCACGGCTCCCAAAAAGAAAATGGCAACGGCAATAGTGGCAAACCCGGTTAAGCGGGAGTTTGGGTCAAAGAACCGCCAATACAGGACAAGAACGACCATCAATAGGGCGATCGCCGCTGCAATTAACCCTACATAAGTTGAGAGCCGCAAAGGAACCTTGGAGAACGACACTAAGCCGTTAATTCCTAACGACAGGGATTTCCGGAAGGTATATTTGACCTCCCCGGCAAACCGAGGGTCGCGCTCAAACCGAATCGCGGTTTGACGAAAGCCAATCCATGCCCGCAACCCCCGAATATAGCGATTGCGTTCCGGCATCGCATTCAGAACACTCACAACCTGCCGATCCATCAGACAAAAATCACCCGTATCGGTGGGAATATCGACATCCGCAAGCCGGGTTAACAACCGATAAAACACATAGGCAAACCCACGTTTTAACAAGGATTCCTGACGACGTTGAGTGCGTTGAGCGTAAACAACGTGATAGCCCTGGTGCCACTGCTCCGCCATGTCCAAAATTAGTTCAGGCGGATCTTGCAGATCCGCATCCATCACAACTACCGCCTTACCCCGTGCAAAGTTGAGTCCCGCCGTCACTGCGATTTGATGCCCAAAATTGCGAGCAAAACTGAGATAGCACACACGACTGTCCTGCTGGCGCAACGCCTGAATCATGGCAAGAGAGCGATCGCGACTGCCATCATCCACAAACAGCAACTCAGCGTCCCCATCCAGTTGTTCCATCACGGCACTGACCCGACGATACAGTTCCGCAATATTCGCTTCTTCGTTGTAGATTGGCACAATTAAGGAGTACAAGGGCTCCATAGTCTCTCATCCCGATGGCATTGAGTAAGATAGCTTTGGTCAGAAAGCTTAGGACAGAGGCAGTAGCTCAAATACTGATTCTGCGAGAGCTTTCTGACTCGCCTCCGCCCCATCGAATGTGGCTACGGCTATAGCAGCAGAACTGGGAGACTCAGGATCAATCGTCCTTACTCCATTGCCTGCTGGATCAAACCACAGAGCAAGGCTGTGAATGACATATCCTATCAGATTCAACCAAAGTAGGGTTAGCGTAAGACCTTACAATAAGGGCGTATCAATTTCATCCAGCAATGACAAAAAGGCGAGGTTGTCCCACCAAAATTCATGTCATCGGTTTCACCATTTGCCCTCTAATCTGGGCAAATGTGTTGCTGTTGAGTGAACTAGGATTAGCCACAACTGCCAGTGACTATCGCTTGCAGGGGTTGCGCTTACGAGAACAGGGACGATTCCCGGAAGCGATCGCCGCATTGCAAAAATCCGTAGACCTTGAACCCGAAAACCTTTCTGGTCGCGTCACCCTCGGTTGGACGTTGCATTTAGCTAATCAGGGGCGGCAAGCCGCAGAGATCCTCCAAGCCAACCTGCAAGAACAGCCCTTCGATGTGCCCACCCTTAACGCTTTGGGCATTGTGTATTTGGTGAATGACGACCCGGTTGCAGCCGTTTTTACCCACGCTAAAGCAGCCCTGGTTAAGTCCGACAATGAAATTGCCTACTACAACCTGAGCCTTGCTCTACAGCGTCTCCAACACTACGATTGGGCGATCGCCACTGCCCTCAAAGCCATCGAGTTAGAACCCGACAACCCGCACCCTCGCGTCGCTCTGGCAATCGCACAATGGGGTCAAGGAAAAGCGGCGATCGCCCAGGCAACCTATCGAGAGACGATTAATCTAGACAACCGCTACCAAAACCTTGCCCATCTAGAACACCTAAATCAAGCAGGCTTTAGCCCCGCTCAAATTGAGGAAACCAAAGCCATTCTTGAGTCACTCCTTAAAGGATGAAGGCAGAAGGATAAAGGATAAAAGCAGAGGATAGAGAAGCAAAGAGCAGAAGATTTACAGTTCTTCCTCACTCTTCTTTTTGCACTGTCTTCGTCAATCCTTCATCCTTTAGCCTTTACCGTGAAGCCGTCGGCTGTTGCCCTCTCACACAGTTCAACACCCTCAACGTTGCTGCTGCCGCATAATTCCGCAATGCTGGGCTATTAGGCGCAAACGTTGTCCCCGTCTCATTGACCGGAGATGCCACACCGCAATATCCAGACAACTGGGTGACGAGCTGAGATGACCAGTGGTTGTTGATATCCGAGAAAGCGACAGGCTGTTGAGTTTGACGTAACTCAGTTCCTCGACTTTGCAAGGTCTGACCATACTCCGCTGCACGCCGTAACACGGCAATCAACTCTGCACGAGTCACGGGTTGGCTCGGACGAAACGTTCCATCCTGATATCCACTAACCAGGTTCAAATCGCGTGCCGCTTGAATCTTCGCTGCACTCCATCGGGATGCTGACACATCTCGATAGGGGTTTCCACTGGCTTGTTGTGGAATGACGATCGCTGGAGCCGCTGGATTAGTGCTAGGTACTTGACGCAACGCATCCAACACCATCGACACCAGTTGTTCACGAGTCAATGGTGACTGTGGACGGAAGGTGTTGTCTTCGTAGAAGCCGGAAATGAAACCTAAGCCCACCGCTTGCTGAATTTCACTCGCATACACATCACCCGTGATGTCACGGAAGGTGACAGGCGAAGGCGTGGGAGTGGGTACTGGAGTTGGCGTTGGCGTGGGAGTGGGGGCAGGAGTTGGAGTCGGTGATGGTCTTGGAGTGGTCGGGGTAGGACTCGGAGTTGGATTGGGAGCAGGTAAAGTGCCCTCAAACGTTAGATAAACGTGTCCCAACACTCGGTTATCAAAGGTACGCTTTGTGAAACGCCAACCTGGATTCAAAGCCAACTTGGCAAATCCTGTTGTTGTCCCGTTTGCCCGCGCAATCACTAACTCAGGCTCTTGTCGATTGCGGGGTGTACCGACCAACAGCAACTCATTGTTGCGGTTGACCACTCGCAGGCTATATTGCAGGGCTAAGTCCTGCCCATTCACCCGAATGGAATAGCCATTACTGTCTGTACTTCTGCCACAAATGCCTGTGAAGTCAAAGTTGACGAGCAGAGGGTCAATCGTTACGGGATTGTTCCCCGCCTCATTCCAGCAGGCACGAGCGTTAGAGACTTGTTCTAACACCAAAAGTTGGTGAGCTGCACCGCCGCGCACCGGAGCCGCAACGGCGACAAATTTATTTTGATCTACTTCACGTTGCCCAAATCCAGGGGTGGTGGGTCGTGCTGCTACATCAAACCCTGCGATCTGGGGAACATTGGGAGCTGAGTCAAGGCTGACAATGCCACTGCCATCAAATTGCAGGATGATATCGTAGGTGCCATTTTCAAACTCGGCTGTAACCACTGCAATCGAGGTGTTAGATGATGCATTTAATGGCGTCACACGGGTACGAACCTGTTGCCGAAACGCTCCATTAGCATTGGTAATGTCTTCCCAGTTTTGTTGGAGGCTGGCTGAAGTGAGAGTTTCACGGACAGCCGGGCTGTAGCTCTGCAAGGCCGTTTCAAAATCGTTACCAGTCAGCAGATCGACAAACTGTTGAGCCGCGGAAGCAATGTCCGTGGACTGAGCGATTAATCTGTTAGAAGATTGACCAACGGGGGTAGACTGAGGGGTAGATTGCTGACTAAGCGCAGGAGGCAAAACACTTGCTGCTAATATGGCTGGCAGCAGCAATAAAGGGGTGCACTTTTTCATGGATATTTCCTAATAGACTCTGAGTATAGTGCTAGAGTACTATGACGAATATAGCTACAGTTTGAGCCTCCTAAATTCCTTAATGTGCCACCCCTTAATGCGCCACAGGGAGCAGCAATTTTGCTCGCCACAATTCTGCTCGGCACAAAAATCGACTGTATTGGCTAATGAGCACTCGTTGGGCAGCGTCTGGTAAGCGTTTTGCAATATCATAACGAGCGATCGCAAATGCCAAAATATGAGCCACGTCGATGGGAACTCCGACTTCAATCAGTCGTCGCCAGTAAATAGGAACAATTTCACGAATGGGCTGTTGGTTAGTTTTAGCTCTAGTGACGGTAGTTTTCACGGAAAACACTCCTGACTCGTACCTCTTCAATATCAGGTTTTTTACTGAGGCAAGTCGTGATTGATGTATGCCAGGATGTGTGACTTTTTTGGGGCGATCGCGTGATACACACTATCACTGAGGTGTGACAGCTTCCCCAAAAATCCGTGATTTAAATCACTCAGAAAATAAAGCCAACAAAACGGGTCATCTTTGAAACTGATCTATTTCTTAAAATGTAAAGAAGTGTAAAGTTAGGTTTCGAGACAGCCATTAAACGCGCGACCAGTCGCAAAACCTCTGAGATGGTGTGTAACAGCCGTTTCATCGCCAGCTACGGAAGCGGTGTCTGCGTAAGTGCTTGTCCTTGCCTACTCCAGCATTACAACCCTCTTCACGAATGCAGTTGCCGCTACAGAACGACCCACAATAATTCTGCCGATTAATAATCTGTCGCTTGCCTCTACTGCTCCAGGAATTGAGGGAATCCGTGTTTCTGCGGAAGTCCACTAGAAGCCCTTATGAATAATCCCGTAGATCAACGATTTGTATAAGCAGAATCTCTCAGGAGAATAGACACATTCTCAATGAAAGGTGTCTTTCTGATGGCTATCCAATCCTCCCCACGCTCCCACGGGATTGAGCTTTTAATCGCTTATCACCAAAATCCCTCCGTCGAAGTTCGTAACAAGTTAGTCCGGCTTAACGCAGGCTTGGTTCGCAAGATTGCTTATCGCATGAGCTGTCAATCGACAGAGGCGTATGAGGATTTGGAACAGATTGGTTATTTAGGTTTGATTCGTGCGATCGAACGGTTTGACCCCAATCATGGTTGTGCTTTCAGTTCCTTTGCTGTGCCCTATATTCGCGGAGAAATCATGCACTTCTTGCGCGATCGCAGTTGCTCTATCCGAGTCCCTCGTCGCTGGCAAGACCTGAACCGCCAGGGGCAAAAAATCCGTGAAGAGCTGTCTAAAACATTGGGTCGTCAGCCTAGAGATCACGAGGTTGCTGAGCGGTTGGAGATTTCCAACGCAGAGTGGCAGGAAATTCGATTGGCAACCCAAAACCGCTCTCTATTGAGCCTGGACGCCACGATTAATCAACAAATGGATTCTTCCGTCACTCTGGGCGATACCTTGCCTGACCCACATTATCAAACGTTGCAACTCTGGGAAGAAGATCGACAACAGGTGCAACGGGCACTGAGCCAGTTAGAGGAAACCACTCGCGCAGCGATTGAATACGTTTATTACGGCAATCTTTCGCGCAAAGAGGTCGCCGAGAAAATTGGTGTGAGTCCCATGACGGTTACTCGCCGCATTCAACGAGGCATCCACCAGATGATTGCCATGCTCCAACCCCAGGCTTCACCCACAGAACCCTAAGTCCATCCATGTTGATGGCTTGTTCGTGTTCTCTCAATCAGGGTGTAGGCTGCCCATTTGCAAGTTGCAATTAAGCGACTACTTAATCAAAACTAGTCAGCTGCCAGTATTCTTCTTCACTGATATTGCCATTCTCAACCCACTCTTTAACGATCCCCATCAAGGCTAAAATGGCGATTTCACGATCGACAAATTGATAAGCAGCGAGCAACACGTCATCTAGTGTTGAATACGCTAAACCATCGTTACAGAAGTCAGGAAACGTAGGGGGATAGCACTCAAAACTAAATTCGTCGTTGCTCATTACGATTGTGATAACCCAGCCGTGGTAGGCAACTGACTTTGGTTCGATTTTTAACATGGTTGTACGGACGAAAGGCATCCTAAGGGTAGTTTTAGAGAGATTTCAAGCAGATAGGCTTGAGTTATATCTCATAAATTGAGTGTTCCCACGTAAATCAGGATTTGCTCATGACCCCTTGGAAAACTTCATTTACAGAACTCGTCATCTCAAATCCCTTTCTTTCCGTCCCCCCCAGTCGTTAAAATACAAGCGATATCGAATCATCGCTCTGAAATCACCGCCATATTATGAGTGTAATTAGCCAAGTCATTCTCAATGCCGATGATGAGCTACGCTATCCTAGCAATGGCGAACTCAACTCCATTAAAGAGTTCTTTAAAACTGGGAATCAGCGGATGCGAATCGCCTCGACTCTTGCTGAAAACGAAAAGAAAATTGTTCAAGAAGCCAGCAAACAACTCTGGCAAAAGCGTCCTGACTTTATTGCTCCGGGTGGCAATGCCTACGGCGATCGCCAGCGTGCTCTCTGCTTGAGAGACTATGGTTGGTATCTGCGCCTAATTACCTATGGGGTTTTGGCAGGAGACATCGAACCGATTGAAAAGATCGGTTTGATTGGTGTCCGTGAGATGTATAACTCCCTGGGTGTGCCTGTTCCGGGCATGGTTGAATCCATCCGCTGTCTAAAGAAAGCATCTCTGGGCTTGCTAAGTGATGAAGATGCTGCAACGGCGGCACCCTATTTTGATTTCATCATTCAAGCTATGTCTTAATAGTCGGCTTGCTTTTCCCTTGGGCTTAAAAAATGTGTTTAATTGAATAAGTCGAAATCCTCATTGGGAGTAAGGTGTCTGGCTCGATTCGAGTCGATTTCTTACACCCAATGAGGAATTTTTGTAAATTTTTTCTCTGGACCCCCTTCTCCTATGCGTTTAGGCAAAGTCGTCAAATCAAATTCCCATTGTGACTACGTTGTGCAACTGGACGACACGATGGAGGTTGAGCACCCCCCTCAAGCAGATGATTATGGTTTCGGTACGTTTGTCAAACTCGAAGAACCGGATGTCAGGCATTGGGCAGTGGGTCTGGTGTATAACTCGCAGCTTTTTAACCCGATGTTCTTGAGCAATGGTCCCCGGTTATCAAGTGACCCTGACCCTTTGTTTGCGCCAGATTTGATTAATGAGACACGGACATTACTGGGGGTTGTACTGATTGGCTGCTTAAAGCAGGAACCTGATCGAACCTACGGCGTGCATGGTATTCCCCGGATTGTAGTTCCAGTTAACACGAAGGTGTTTCGCATGACCCCCGATGAAATTTATCAGTTTCATCTGAATTCAAGCGATCGCCCCCAATTCTCTTATTACAGTCATTTGCTGCAATTTGGTGGGAGTTTCGCGGCTCAGCTAACCCAACAGGTGCTTAAAGAACTGGCGGATAGCTCGTTATTTGGAGAGAGCGATCGCCGTGCGCTGGAGATTCTCTGTCGAGAGTTGTCCTGGAAAACGATGATGGGGGCGATGCGGTAGCGACTTCTCAACAAAAAACCGACAGATTCCATGCGGATGCTGTCGGCAAGTCGTGTGTTCCCTGTTGATGACTCGGCTAGAGTTGAGTCTCTTTTAGTATGGATTGGCTACTCAGGAGCGATCGCGATCGAAATCAATATACTTTGTGATTCTTATCACAGCATTTCTTAGCGCGGGAATGGCTGCGATTCGCATCAAGCTTTTGCTTCTAAAGCGGAGAACTGGTTCCGGATGTCCTCAATGCGGTTGCGATTTACTCCTAAATCAGATTGCCCTAAACGGGATGCTGAACGAACGTGAATGACACCATCAACAGGGCTGAGGTAAAACTCAACGTCATCTACAAACCCCATCAATGCGCTCGTGAACTCGGCGTACAGATAGTCATCAGTTTCAGAAATGATTTTGGTGCGCGGCATCGATTCAATTACGGACTTGAGAGTTGCCATCGCCTTTGTGGGTTCAGACTGATAAGTGAGGGGGGCGATCGCGTGTTCTTGATCGCTTGCCTCTAATTGACTATTGACGCAGTTGGGAGATGCAGGGCAAGCCGCTAACTTGCCGTCTTTGACCCCTAAATTGGTGGGTCGCTTTCCTGAAAACGAAAACAAAGTGGAGCCTCCTGAAGATGATGTGGCGATCGCAACGGTTGAAAGCGGTTCTGCTGCCACAGGGGTAATGGTGGTGAACCAGCAGAACACCATTAACACTCCGGTGAGCAGGTAAACGAGAGTGGGTCTAACCATGTATCGCCTCCAAATCGAGATATAAGGGGGGATTAGGCTTATATCAGCCCTATTTATTATCCTTTGCTCTGATGCAAAATGAGGCGGTTGCCTGCCGGATCATAAGCATAAATTTCGTCTCCATGGGAGGTGTGCATGATGGCTCCCGGTGGAGGATGGCCGAGGTGAGTCAAGTGGGCGATCGCCTCCTGCAAGTTTTCCACTTCGATGCAAAGACTCATGCTGCCACTAGAAGCTGCGGCAAATTCCGGTTGCTGACTCGCTTTTGGTTGAAAGATGCCTAACCGTAGTCCCGGCAGTTCAAACTCGCTGTAAACCTGTGGGATGGAAAAAGTCGGCTCACAATGGAGTACTTGCCGATAGAACTGAGCCAGTCGTCCGTCTACATCCGCAAGAGCAACAAAGACACGAGAATAGTGAAACGATTGAACCACGATTAGTCCTTATGCATGTCGGCAAAAGAAAGTTGTTGCCCTCCCTGCAATTCATAGAAGACTTGCTCCACATCGCCGCGTCGATACATTAAAGTGCGGTTAGTTCCACGTCCGACTTCTCGACAGGGAACTTCAGCTTTGGTCAGGCGCGATCGCCCCTCTTTCTGAGAACAATGCAACAGCTTAGCAGCATCCCTCAAGGGCAACCACTGCTTGGCAAAACGGGCTAACAGCAACTCATCTGGTTCGTTAGCGATCTCTGTCAACAGACGTTTTGCTAAAAGCCAACAGGCAAGCGTGTCAGCTTTAGCACGGTGAGAGGTTTCAACATTAAACTGAAAGTGACTGACCAGGTTGGGGAGACTGCGCGAAGGCAGATCCGGCAACATTAGCCGAGCCAAAATCACTGTACACAATTGCTCACTGACGGGACGAGCAAATTGAGTCCCCAAACGGGCATATTCAGTTTTAAGAAATGAGTAATCAAATTCGAGATTGTGAGCTGTCAGTGTGCTCACCGCCAACCTGGGCAAATAGGAGGGCAACACATCCCTTGCCGTTGGTGCAGCGTCTACCATGCGCTGAGAGATGCCTGTCACCTGCACAATTTTGGGTGGAATGAGAGTTTCTGGATTAATCAGATGGGCGTCGTGCCACAAAATACCGTCGCTCAGCGTGGCTTGCAGCACTGAGATCTCAGTCATGCGACTGTTGTAAGCCAGAGAACCTGTAGTCTCAACATCAACTACCGTCAACTGGGTTTGACTCAGCTGACGGTAGTTAATGAGTAGTTCAGTAGATAACATTCAACCGATCTACGACTGACTGGCGTCTTAAGCTTTGGGAGTTGCCGAAGTCTTGCGCTTGATCAGCTTAGGCTTCTCACTGGAGTGGGATGCCGATTCATCAGCAGGTTGTGGGTCTTCGTTGTAGCCCTGATCCATCCGCATCCAACTGGGGCGAGTCTGGTCGTGTGCCATCTGCAATGCAGCAGCGGCGATTGCTCTCAGGTCATACTCGTCGCTCAGATTTGCCACAATCGGCAGGAAGGAGGCTAACCGCTCGCCAGAGAGGGCTTCACGCACTTTAGCTTGCAACTTTTCCAGGTAGCGAGCTTCAATCTGAGCACGGGTGGGAATATTACCCCACTGGAGTCTCTGACGAATGTGCTGTTCGATGTCACGGAGTTTGCGCTTGTCAAGAGGATGAACCAGCGAAATCGCCGTTCCTTCTTTACCAGCACGCCCAGTTCGCCCAATGCGGTGAACATAGCTCTCAACGCTCTCAGGCAAGTCGTAGTTGATCACATGGGTGAGATCTTCGACGTGCAAGCCACGGGCTGCAATATCAGTAGCTACGACCCAACGCACTTGTCTCTGGCGGAAGCGCAGCAGTAGTCGTTCCCGCTGGGCCTGGCTCAAATCGCCGTGATATTCATCAACGCTGTGTCCTGCGGCTTGCAGTTGACGAGTTAACTCAGCCGCAGCTTTGCGAGTCCGAACAAAGATCAAAGCAGATTCTGGGTCTTCAAGTTCTAGAATCGGTTGTAAAGCTCTGGCTTTTGTCCAACCACGGGGCACCATGTAAGCAATCTGGTTAATTTTAGCGGGAGCCGCTTTAGGTTGCTCAACACTAACCGTGACGGGCGATCGCAAAAACTTAGTCGCCAGCTCTCGAATGGAAGGTTCCATCGTGGCAGAGAAAAAGGCAGTTTGACGCTCAGACGGAGCCTGGCTCAGAATCTTCTCAACATCTTGAATAAAGCCCATGTTGAGCATTTCATCGGCTTCGTCTAGCACGATCCAGCCCAGGCGGTCTAATTTCAAGTCGCCCCGCTTTAGCAAGTCGAGTACCCGACCGGGTGTACCCACAACAACTTGCACACCTCGATGCAGACGTTGAATTTGCATTTCGATCGACTGTCCGCCGTAAATCGGTAGAACATGTAGGCGACGATCTTCGTTAAATGAGCGAATCGCTTGATAAACCTGAATGGCTAGCTCACGAGTGGGAGTCAGGATCAGTGCCTGTACAGCGCGACTATTGAGGTCGATCTGCTCTAACATCGGCAGCGAGAAAGCCGCTGTTTTACCCGTTCCAGTCTGGGCTAACCCCACAACATCTCGCCCTGACAATAGGTGTGGAATGGCTTGTGCCTGAATCGGTGTTGGAGCTGTAAATCCAAGTTTCTCAAGATGGCGCAAACGGGCTTCTGATAAGCCTAAACTGTGGAATGAAAGGGTCATCGAGTCTCCTTAAAGTGAATTGATAGAGACACGATTAAACGCGCCTCTGGGTTGATTGTTAGTGGGGTCAGCAATCTGACCGTAAAGGTCATACACATCGGCAGCGTTAATCACCACCGGTACAAGCCTTCCAAGCGGAGCGTCGCCTTGAACGTACACCAGACCATCTACATCAGGTGCAAATCGCGGCGATCGCCCGATCAGTTCTCCTGTGTCTGGATGTTGTTGTTCAATCAGGACATCTACAACCTTGCCAACCTCTGCCTGATTTCGCTGCAATGAAATCGGTTGCTGCACCTGCATCAAGTGCGATCGCCGCTGATCCATAACGGCTTGCGGCAATTGGTTCGGTAGGTCATACGCCGGAGTGCCTTCCTCAGGGGAAAATGTAAACACGCCAACATGATCAAACTCGTGGCGTTGAACGAATTGCACTAGATGGTTAAAATGCGTATCCGTTTCGCCAGGGAAACCCACGATAAACGTTGTCCGAAGAACAGCTTGGGGAATGGCGGTTTTGATCCGCTCAATGATGCTGTCATTCACATGCCCCTGCCAGGGGCGATTCATCATCCTCAAAACTTCAGGATGCGAATGTTGCAGCGGTAGATCTAAGTAAGGCAAGACATTGGGAACGTCTTGGATCGCTTGCAGCACCTTAGGCGTTAACCCAGTGGGATAAGCATAGTGCATGCGAATCCAAGGAATATCAACCTCACCCAATGCCCGCAGTAGCTCTGCCAACTTAGGCTCACCATATAAGTCTAGCCCATAATTAGTAGTGATCTGGGAAATCAGAATAATCTCTTGTACCCCTTCACTGGCAAGTTGCTTTGCCTCAGTGACGATCGACTCGATCGAGCGCGATCGCTGTTTTCCTCGCAAATGAGGAATGATGCAAAACGCACAGCGATAGTCACAGCCCTCTGCCACTCGAAGGTAGGCGACCCCTTCGGTAGTGGTGCGATAGCGGGGAGTGACTTCATCTGCGATATAAACAGGTTCCGCAGAGATTTCTTTAACCCGCTCGCCTGATTCTACGCGCTGAATGACATCAACAATTTTGTGATAGTCGCCAGTACCTACAACAGCTACGGCTTCTGGCAACTCATCCAGCAATTCTTGCTGAAAGTGTTGAGCCATACACCCGGTAATTACAATCTTTTTCTGTGCCTCTGCTAACTCAACCAGAGTGCGAACCGATTCCTCCCGTGCTGATTGGATAAAGCTACAGGTATTGACGATGACATATTCTGCCAGTTCTTCGTTGGAATCTACTTGGTAGCCTGCCTGTACCAGCAGACCCAGCATATGTTCAGTATCAACTCGATTCTTTTCGCAGCCTAGATGAGAGACAGCGACGGTCGGCTTATTGCCCATGCAGTTTCGTCGTGTGTGAGTGAATTAGAGAGTCGTCGATAATGCAGTGGAGCGATCGCATCATTAACGGAATGGTCTTCTACTTCCTCATCCGTTGAAACCCAACAGATACCGTCAACTGCAATCGCGAAGTGGTTGCCTTACTATCTTAACGCAAGTTTGCATAACATATCTACACAATTTACACCTTGCTTTAATTTTGTGCTTTTCAGCCCTGCTACTCCATCTTCTCCCTCGCCACCCCTCTGTCACCCATTGCTGTTAAAGTAAGTTTAGGGATGGTGGAGTGATTCCATTCCAATCTTTCCTTAACTGTGCCGAGTCCGAATTTTAGAAACGTGGACTTAAATCAAATTTTCAAGACCGATCATCCTGTTATTGGCGTTGTTCATTTGCTACCGTTGCCCACTGCTCCACGTTGGGGGGGTAGTCTCAAGGCTGTCATTGACAGAGCAGAACAGGAAGCCACTGCCCTTGCGTCTGGTGGGGTAGATGGCATTATTGTAGAAAATTTTTTTGATGCTCCCTTTGCCAAAGATTGTGTTGACCCTGCTGTGGTTAGTACGATGAGCCTGGTGGTAGAAAGGCTAAAGCATCTAGTTACGTTGCCGATTGGGGTTAATGTGCTGCGAAATGATGCTCGCAGCGCGATGGCGATCGCCACCTGCACGCAAGCCCAGTTCATTCGAGTCAATGTTTTGACGGGTGTGATGGCAACTGACCAGGGCTTAATTGAAGGGCAGGCTCACGAGTTGCTGCGCTATCGTCGGGAGTTGGGCAGCGATGTCAAGATTTTTGCGGATGTTTTGGTTAAACATGCTCGTCCGTTGGGGTCACCGAATCTAACCACCGCTGTTCAAGAAACGATTGAGCGTGGGTTGGCGGATGCCGTGATTTTGTCGGGATGGGCGACGGGTAGCCCTCCCAGTCTAGAAGATCTGGAGTTAGCGACTGCGGCTGCTAATGGGACTCCTGTCTTTATTGGCAGTGGGGCGGATTGGGAGAATATTTCGACGTTGATTCAAGCGGCGGATGGGGCGATCGTCTCCAGTTCTCTCAAACGACGAGGACGCATTGAGCAACCGATTGACCCGATTCGGGTTAGCCAGTTTGTTGAGGCAATGCGGCGTAGCCTGGTGGCAAAGACTCAGACCAATTCTGTGTCGTCAGTAGCGGTTTCCTCGTTCTCAGAGTAAAGGTTAACCCCGTAAATGTTAACTCTCGATCCACTCTGGATAAATTCGAGCCAAAATAGAGACGTCCATCTGAGTTGGGTTAATGCCCTCTTCATCGAGACACTTTTGTTATTAGACCTTACGTTGAACTAGCCACTGCTAAATCTATGAGCCGTCGCCGTCAAACTCCCTGGATTCACCGCAATTCTCGCTACCTGATTGGGGCGATCGCCATCTTGGGAGCGATTAACACTGCCTATATCACGGCTACAAAGCTGTTAGGTGCTGAAACAGCCTGCCCAACCAGCGGGTGTGAGCAAGTTCTGTCGAGCGAATATGCCTACATTCTGGGTATCCCCCTGTCGCTCTTTGGGCTGCTGGCATACATTGGAATGGCAGTGTTTGCCCTCGCTCCATTGGCTGTCAAAGGGGAGAACAATCAAGAGCTACGCCGAAACCTGGATAATTGGACGTGGCTACTTTTGTTCGCTGGTGCGACAGCCATGATGGTCTTTAGTGCCTATTTGATGTACATCATGGCGACTCAGTTTGTCGCGGTTTATGGCATCAATAGCATCTGTATTTACTGTATTGTGTCTGCGATTTTTGCGACGACCCTGTTTATCCTCACGTTGATTGGGCGATCGTGGGAGGATATTGGTCAACTTGTCCTCACTTTCTTCTTAGTGGGGATGGTGGTTTTAGTGGGGTCGTTGGGTGTGTACGCCAATGCAGGTCTTTCTTCTGCGCAAACCGATCCCTCAGCACCTGGACAAACGGGTCCAGCGGTTACAACCACATCGGGACAAGCCGAACTGGCACTGGCTCGTCACTTAAAACAGGTGGGAGCAAAAATGTATGGGGCTTACTGGTGCCCGCATTGCCATGACCAAAAGCAACTGTTTGGGGCAGAGGCAGTGCGCGAGATCACTTACATTGAGTGTGATCCCAGTGGGCGCGATCCCAAGCCTGAGATTTGCCAAAGTGTTGCCCAAAAGGTTGAACAAGCTACTGGAGAACGGTTTGGATTTCCCAGTTGGGAGATCAATGGACAGTTTTATTTGGGGACGCAATCGTTGGATCAGTTGGCGGATGCCTCTGGCTATCAAGGACCGCGCAACTTCCAAAACTAACTCCCTTACCTCAAGAATCACGAATTGATTAAACCGCAATTCTATATGGGGACATGGCATACCATGTCCCTATTGTTTTGCTAGGGGGTTTTCTGGAGGGGTAATCCGTAGCCCAAAATAGGTGAGCACGAGTAATTCATCACCTGTGTTCACGACTTCGTGAGTTTCACCTGGCTCTACAGCAATGCAGGTGCCTGGTGTGATGGTATTGCCGTTCCGTCAATCCGGATGATCCCCGTCCCTGATTCCACAAAAAAGACTTCACACATATCGTGGTGGGCGTGAGCTGAGGCAACTTGCCCTGGTGCAAAATAGGCTTGAGAGAAATTGGTGAGGTGTGGCAAATCGTGCGATCGCAACATCACCTTTTTGTGGATGGCGGGATTGTGAGATACCTGCTCTGTGGGCAGGTTTTCCAGAGAGATTAGTTTCATATGGAAACTGAAGAGTTGATCAGGACAGGTTGCAGGGGTGGAACCCCCGACTGAGGGCACACAGCCTCTACGCCCCCTGGTCTTATAGCTTTGGTCAGAAAGCTTAAGGCAAAGGCAATGGCTCAAACCCTGATGCTGGGCAAGCTTCCTGACTCACCCCCGCCCCATTGAATTGGCTACGGTTATAACTGTCTCGACAGTTGCTATAGGACAGGGTTAGAGGCTTTATAAGTTGATCCCCAGCTTCTGAGCGAGAAACTGGAGATCTGCCTAAAGTTCATTCAATACTATGGCACAGCCTCCTGTGATTAGGGAGAGCTGAGGTGTGCCAACCACGCTTCCACATCAACTGCCAATTTTTGACCCAATCTCAGGAGGGCATGAAGTTGTTCTAGATTCCATGTGACCTCTGAGCTGACTTGAATGGGAGGTACAGCCTCTGGCTTGCCCTTGAGTAACGCTTGGTTGAGAGGCGAGTGAGCCGCCAGTTGGGGCAAAATTTGTGTGTGTAGATTTTTGATGTAGAGTTCTTGAGCGCGTGCCAGTGATGGATTGAGATGAAGTTGCTGTCCCAGATCCACTAACCGCTCTAGCATGCTCACGGTGAAGTGGGTTACGTTTGCATCTGATGCGTGCAACACCTGCCAGAGCAACCGTAGCACCAATTGCTCTAGAATCTGACGCATTTGCGGTTGTTTGAGTTGACAGCGTAGATGGTGAACTTCGGTGGCGATCGCCTCTAACTCAGTGATGTGCCCCAAACAAAGTTGAGGATGGCTGACGGGGAGATCGCTTGTTTCACGATCGAGAGCCTGCAAAGAGGTCAACGCCCGATGACCAATGGCGATCTCAGCGGCAACCTGTAACTCCTGTGGCACATCTAACTCATCCCGATGAAACGCCATCAGGATGCCATAGTTGTCTCGGTAAACCTGGGTATACAGCTGATCCAAGCGTGTCAGCGTCTCCTGGCTAAGCAATCGCATAATGCGATGGCGTTCCTCTGCGAACAGGTTTTGCAAACTATACGACTGATCCCCAAAGGTGCGGCTCATGGTCAATATCACCTGAGCTGCACTGCCAGAACGTAACGTTTCCGCTAAGGACTCCTTTAACTGGGTGTAGGCTCTGCGCCCTTCAAAGGGTTGAATGCAACAATGGAAATCCCAACCCCCTAAGTGCAATACAGCGAATACGAGATTGGCACTTTCGCGAGTAATTTCAGAAGTGAGTTGCACCTGCCCGATCGCCAGAGTCAACGCGCCCAGACGTTGCAGTTGATAATCCAACTGATGAGCGGTGTAACAGTAGACGCGCTGTTCCGCTGCGTAGGAGGTAAACAGCGAACTAATGGCGTAGTGAGCAGCAACCTGATTGAGATTAATTTGGGCTGGGATCACGAGTTGTCGATAAACCTCAGCCCCCGATGGGAAGAAGTCTACATTGCTGGGGATCGCTGCCAATCGCTTGATAAAGGCTTTTTCAAGCTGAACTCCAGCGACATCGCCTGCCAGTTCCAATGCACGAGCCGCATATCGGAGAATTTGAGTTCCTTCTGGACGAGAGACTTCATCAAAGAACCAACCGCAACTGGTATACATCAGCAGGGTATGGCGTTGCATCTCTAACAACCGCAGAGCATCTACCCGTTCAGCGGCATTTAATTTGTGGGTTTGGTGAGCGGACAGGAACCGATTGATGGTTGTCACGCTGCGATCGCCCACGACCTGGATATATTCATCACGGGCACACCAGGGATCGGTAAAGAACTTGCGTCCCCCCTCCTCGTAGACTTTTACCAGTTGATCCCGCAGCCAATCAAGACTATCCCGCAGGGGTCGCCGCCACTTTTGATGCCATAGCCCGCCACCGCCGCAACCGCAATTATCTTGCCAGCGATCGACTCCATGAGAGCAACTCCATGCGGTAACAGGCTTAAGTTCCACTTCCCAAGTAGGCGAGTTAAGACTGAGATAGTGAGCGTAGTTCGTCACTGTCCAACCCCGTCTAGCAAACTCGTTTGTAAAGGCGTAGGCTAACGCTTTCTCGGTGCCACCTTTGTGGTGCCCAAATGTTTCTCCATCGGTGGCAATCGAGATCAGTTGGGCTGAGCGGCGATCGCCCCTGACGGCTTGCCCAATGCGCCCTGCGAGATGCTGTGAACTGCTGAGCACATCATTGAAGCCCATATCGCGGGAGATGGGACCATCGTAGAAAAAGATATCGACGTAATCCTGATTGGGATCGCCTCCTGGCAAGAAACAGCGATAAGGCTGCACGGGATCAATCTGACCGCCCCCTACTTCTAGCCATTGAGGATTGGGTTGAGCTTCGGTGGGGATCATGCGACATCGCTGCGCCTGAGAGGGAGCCAGAATGATAAAGCGAATGCCCTCATCCACTAAAACTTTGAGCGTGGCATAGTCAACCGCCGTTTCTGCTAACCACATGCCTTCGGGATCACGCCCAAACCGAGAACGGAAATCAGCTTTGCCCCACCGCACCTGAGTGTACTTGTCACGCTCGTTCGCGAGCGGCATGATGATGTGGTTGTAGACCTGAGCGATCGCATTTCCGTGTCCATTGAGTCGCTCACAACTCTTGCGATCAGCTTCCAAAATGCGCTGATAAACCTCAACATCGTAGTGTTCCAGCCAACTCATCAAAGTTGGACCAATGTTAAAGCTGAGGTATTCAAAGTTGTTAACGATGCTAATCAATTCACCGCGATCGTTCAAAACGCGAGCAAAAGCATTGGGACGATAACATTCGTGGTGAATGCGCTCATTCCAATTGTGAAATGGAGCCGCACTTGGCTGCCGCTCAATCGCGTTGAGATAGGGGTTTTCGCGAGGGGGTTGGTAGAAATGCCCGTGGATCGTGACATAAACCCCTTTTGCCACCTTTAAGGGATCATCAACTGAGCGGGGATCAACAGCGGTTGTTTGGGCTGATGAGGGATGCATCGGTAGCATTGCCTCTAAACCGCCAGTTAGCACTGCTTTACCCGTCAAAGGTGCAGCAGAAGATTCTAAATGTTCAGAACTCATGGAGTGATTCGATCCAAGTAAAGAGTGAATGTGGGGATCAATAAACCGGGGATCAATTGAGTGGAGATCAAGCAAGAATGACTATTACACGCGATCGCCAACTCAATTAGGAATGCATCAAACAATGAATATTGGGTTGGAACAATGATTAAAACAATTGCTTTGTAATCTCAAATCAGCAATTGTGATCAACTGTGAAATGTTTTCACCAGACGTATCAGGAATCAGGAAAAAAGATTATGGTGCGATGCAATCAGTCTCAACGTAGCTCAAATTCAAAATTTGAAATAACCGCCAAAACGTTGAGATTACCGGGGATCGCTCCATCTTTAGAATGATTTTGAATCACAATTCTTAGATGGGATCTTGTTAAACAATCTGTGGATTGCCGTCTTCAAACGACGTTCATTATGGGCTGTATTCTAACCTAAACTGCTTCATCCCTGCCAGATAATGAAATTGACACTTCGCAACAAAACACTTCAATTCTTATGTTCCCCTCATAGTTTGTTGCATGAAGCATCTAAGTACCGCGCACACTCGGATCGCCTACACTGAGAAGTATGTCAATCATCACTGTTGCAAACCTCAGCAAAGCGTATCCGGTCGCCATTAAAGAACCGGGTATTAAGGGTACGCTGACTCACTTTTTCCGGCGCACCTACCGTTCGATCTCAGCGGTTCAAGATGTTTCGTTCACGATCGACGCAGGTGAAATAGTTGGGTTCCTGGGACCCAACGGTGCCGGAAAAACCACCACATTAAAGATGCTAACGGGGTTAATTCATCCCAGCCAGGGCAATGTGACTGTTGCTGGACACATCCCATTTCGACGTGATCCCGCTTTTCTCAAAAAAATCACCCTGGTGATGGGGCAAAAACAACAACTCCTCTGGGATCTGCCTGCGCTCGACTCACTGCGAATTAATGCAGCCGTTTACAACATTACCGATGCAGAGTTTCGTAATCGAGTTGGCGAACTGGCTGAGATGCTTTCATTGCAGGAGAAGTTGACCCAACCCGTGCGTAAGCTATCGCTCGGTGAGCGGATGAAAGCCGAACTGCTGGCTGCGCTGATTCACCATCCTCAGGTGTTGTTTCTAGATGAACCAACTCTGGGGCTTGATGTCAACGCACAGGTTAGCGTCCGCGAATTTTTGCGGGAATATAACCAGCGGTATCAAGCGACCGTATTACTGACCAGCCACTATATGGCAGATATCACGGCACTCTGTCAGCGGGTGTTGATGATTCATCAAGGACGATTGATCTATGACGGCAGCTTAGAGGGCTTGTTGGATCGCTTTGCTCCCTGTCGCGAGATCACCGTTGAACTGGCACGGGTGCGATCGCCCCTCGATTTACAGGCATACGGTGATTTACAGTCGGTTGATGGTCGAGTTGCACACTTCATCGTTCCTCAAGAGAAACTGACCCAAACGATCGCTCACCTGCTTGCCAATCTGGAAGTCGTGGACATGACGGTGACGGATCCCCCAGTGGAAGATGTGATTGGACGTGTGTTCCAGGCAGGGGTGGTGTCGTGAATCGCTTGATACAAAATGTGATGCGAAAAACCAGAATTTTGGTGTCGGTGTATTACGCCTACATGGTGGAATATCGTGCCGAACTTCTGTTTTGGGTGCTTTCGGGGAGCTTACCCCTGATCCTCATGGGAGTTTGGATTGAGGCAGCTCAAGAGGGTCAGTTTGGCTTGTCTCCCCTGGAGTTTACCCGCTATTTTCTTGCCGTTTTTCTAGTCCGGCAGTTTAGCGTCGTTTGGGTCGTGTGGGAGTTTGAGCGAGAGATTGTAGAAGGAAAGCTTTCCTTCCGCCTGTTGCAGCCGCTTGATCCGGGTTGGCATCATTTCGCCTCTCACTTTGCCGAACGATTTGCCCGATTGCCCTTCGCTATTATTCTGGTGGTTCTATTCTTTCTGCTCTATCCTCAGGCTCTCTGGACGCCGAGTTTGCCGAGCCTTTTGCTCTGCTTAGTCGCCGTTTTTTTGGCGTTCACGTTGCGGTTTATGATGCAATACACCTCCGCGATGTTTGCCTTCTGGACGGAGCGAGCCAGCGCGATCGAGCAGTTTTGGTTCCTGCTCTATCTGTTTCTTTCGGGTATGGTTGCCCCACTGGAAATTTTTCCGCCACTGTTGCGCGAAATTGTCCAGTGGACACCGTTTCCCTACATGATTTATTTCCCTGCCAGTATCCTGGTGGGGTTACCCGTCAACATTGGGCAGGGAATTTTGGTGACACTGGGTTGGATTGCCGTTTTCTTTGTCCTGAATCGCTGGCTTTGGCGACGCGGACTTAAACAATATTCAGGAATGGGTGCTTAAGCCTTTTTGTTTGACCGCCATGCTTCGGTCATACGACCCAGATTGGTGGTGAACTCTGACCAGCCGATGACACTGCCCGGAATATCCTCATCCCACGAAGCCGATAACACGCCATAGGTTAGCCCCAGTACACCCAGCCCAAAGAAGCCCATACTGACTAGCACAACTGCAACATTGGGCAACTCGATCAGGTGCTGGGTGACCACAAAGTAGCTAACGAAAAAGGTAGACATTCCTAAAAATGTAGGAACTCCACACAGCAACGCCATCCGTCGCACCATTCGCCGACTGACAGTGTCAGGGATCGCCGATGCGGTCAGCGATCGATCCACCTGTTTAGATTCTTTCTTTTTGATGGGCGATACTGTTTTTTTGACGGGTTGAGTCTGAGTAGGCTTAGCTTCAGGTTTGTCTTTGGCAGAGCCGTCACCCGATTTGCGGGTTTTGCCAGGTTCAAACGGCAGGCGATCGCGACTGGATGACTCTTGCTTAGAATCGGGCTGGGGATCAGACGACATAGATGCTTTAGCCGCGAATGCCGAGACGAGTGATCAGGGCGCGATACCGCTCTTGATCTTGCTTGAGAATGTATGCCAACAGCCGTTTGCGTTGACCAATCATTTTCAATAGCCCACGGCGAGAAGCGTGATCTTTTTTGTTGCCTTTGAGGTGAGCACTGAGCTTGTTAATGCGCTCAGTCAACATCGCAACCTGGACATCAGCCGATCCAGTATCGGTTTCGTGAATTTGGTATTCAGAGATAATTTCGTGTTTGCGCTCTTGCAGCAGTGCCATGAGAATCTTGTGTCGCTTTATCAATACAATCGCTGATCATATCACAGCTAACTGGGGGATTGGGATGGAAAAGTAGAAGGTTACTGACTCAACCAGGCGATCGCCTCCCGAATCCATTCTTCAGCGTTAGCATTTTTGGCAAGGGCTTTTTGTTGCCCCACTGCTCGTAAGGCTTGCATGATTTCCCCACTGGTGTATCCCAGTGCCAATAGCGTCATCTCTACATCCTCCTGTACAGTCGCCACTGGAGCCGCATCGGGGATTGTGGTTAGCCCAGATTGCATTCGCCACTCGGCTAACTTGGTTTTCAACTCCAGGGCAATGCGTTCGGCGGTCTTGGTGCCTACTCCTGGTGTCCGGGAGAGCAAACGTGTGTTGCTGGTGACGATCGCCTGTACCAGATCCTGTAGTCCCAACGTATCCAGTAGAGCGACTGCCAGCTGGGGACCGACCCCACTGACACTGATTAACTGCCGAAACAGATCGCGCTCTGCCATGGATGCAAATCCAAACAGCACCATCTGATCTTCGCGCACTTGTAACTGGGTAAAGACTTGAATGGTTTCGCCGATCGCTGACACATCTTGCAACAGTCGAGGCACGACCTGCACTTCGTAGCCAATCTGGTTAACCTCCAGGGTCAGCATGACGCGCGTAGGACTGATACGATGAATGCCTGCCAGGATGCCTTTGAGATAACTAATCATTGCTAATCGTTGCCGAAATTACATGCGCTTTTTGGTTCAAAAATTTTTGGATTGGTTGCCCCAACTTGACTATCGCGTTTGGATCTTAATCGCTGGGCGATCGCTCTCTCAATTAGGCACCGGATTCACCTTATTCTATGCTTCTATCTTTTTTGTAAATCAAGTGGGGTTATCTGCCACAGCTGTAGGCGTAGGGATCGGCAGCGCGTCTATCAGCGGTATTGTCGGTCGAATTCTGGGAGGCACGTTTGCCGATTCGCCCCAATGGGGACGACGCCCCACCTTGTTGCTGTCGTCAGCCATTTCCACCCTCGCAGCGGTTGTCCTATCTATCGCTACCACCTTTCCCCTATTCTTGCTGGGAAATCTGCTGATGGGATTTGGTGTGGGGTTGTATTGGCCTTCAACAGAAGCAGTGGTGGCAGACCTGACCCAAGCCGATCAACGCAACGAAGCCTATGCTCTGACCCGTCTTGGAGACAATTTGGGGTTGGGGTTGGGGGTCGTGTTAGGTGGGGCACTGATCACACTAACCGGAGCTTACCGTGCGCTGTTTGTCGTGGATGCGATTTCCTTTGCGATCTTCTTTGTGGTTGTCTATCGGGCGATCGCGGAAACCCGTGACCCCAATCAGCCTCATCCTCCGATGCTCAAAGGATGGGTAAGGGCTCTGAGCGATCGCATTTTGCTAATCTACGTGACGGTCAATATTCTGTTTACGACTTACCTGTCGCAAATGGAGAGTGCCTTACCGCTCTACTTTACCAACTTTGTCTCCCGACACACTGAAGCAGCAGGCTTTGCCCCCGGTACGCTCACCCTGCTATTTAGCTGGTACATGGGCTTGACTGTTGTCACTCAACTGCCAATCGCTCGCAGGCTCAACCGCTTTAGTCGTCCCAGAGTGTTAATTTTGTCGGCTTTGGCATGGGGCATTGGCTTTATTTTGATTTGGGTTACGGGCACGACTGCGATGGGGCAACTGCTTTGGGCAATGGCAGGGTTGGGAACGATGGCGATCGCTACGGCAGCTTACACGCCTGCGGCGTCCTCACTGGTGATTACCCTCGCTCCTGATTCATTGCGTGGCGTTTATCTGGCGGTTAACTCTCTGTGTTGGGCGTTGGGCTATTTTATTGGTCCCACCGTGGGTGGTTGGGCAATGGATCAGTCTCAGGCGATCGCAGATGGATTCTGGGTAGTCTCAGCCCTGAGTGTTGTAGTCGCTATTGGCATTCTGCAATACCTCGATCGCCTCTTACGACGAGCCTACCCCGTACAATAAAAAACACTGCCCCTGTCAAGAAGAGCTATGAAGATTGCTACCTGGAATGTCAATTCCATACGGATGCGCCTGGATCACACGACTCAATGGTTGCGAGATAACCCTGTGAATGTGTTGTGTGTTCAGGAAACCAAAGTTGAAAATAAAGACTTCCCTTTGGCTGCTTTCACTGAATTAGGCTATTTTGCCTACGTTCATGGGCAAAAGTCTTACAACGGGGTGGCCTTGCTTAGCCAGACTCCATTACTCGATGTCAAGATGGGTTTTGCTCCGGTACTGGGGGAGGAGTTAGTTGCTGATTTAGACGATCAGAAACGAGTCATTATGGGTGTGTTGGATGAGGTCTGCATTGTCAATCTCTATGTCCCCAATGGCTCATCGGTTGGCAGTGAGAAATATGAGTATAAGCTGCGATGGCTGGGGGTTTTGCGCGACTATCTCAAAGCTCTTTTGACGCAATATCCCAATTTATTAGTTTGTGGTGATTTCAACATTGCCCTGGAAGACCGCGACATCCACGACCCCACGGGACGGGAAAAAGAAGTCATGGCGACGGATGCGGAACGTGAAGCACTCCGTGCTGTTCTGGAACTGGGTTTGGCAGATGCATTTCGCAAATTTAATCAAGAGGAGGGACAGTTTAGCTGGTGGGATTATCGGGCGGCTGCCTTCCGTCGCAATCTGGGTTGGCGAATTGATCACCATTACCTATCGCCTCCACTCTACGAGCAAGCCAAAAGTTGTGTGATTGATAAAGCTCCTCGCAAGCTAGAGAAACCGAGCGACCATACCCCTGTTGTGGTGGAAATTTAGTATAAGACAGCACCCTCTATTTCCCACGGAAATGACTATAGACAGAGGCAAATTCTCTGGCATTTAGTGCCAATGGGTAAAAGAACACCATTCATCAACCCATTGCACAACTAGAAATTATGGCTTCTACTGTAGTAATTACCGGAGCATCGCAAGGAATTGGTAAAGCGATCGCCCAAAAGTTTGCCGGAGAGGGGTACAACGTCGTTTTATCGGCACGCCAAAGCGATCGCCTGGAAGCGGTGACGCAAGACCTGAAAACCTCTGGCTACGAAGCATTAGCCATTTCCACCGATGTCAAAGATCCAGAGCAGGTCAAGAATCTGATTCAGCGGGCGATCGCTCACTATGGGGCGATCGACGTGCTGATCAACAATGCGGGCATCTATCTCTCTGGTCCAGTTGAGGAATTTTCGTTGGACGACTGGCATCAGGCGATCGACACCAACCTGTGGGGGTATGTCCACACTATTCACGCCATTCTGCCGCACCTGCTGGAGCGGGGCAAAGGCACGATCGTCAACCTGGGTTCCATCGGGGGCAAAGTACCTGTACCCTATCTGGTGCCCTACACCACAACTAAATTTGCAGTTACCGGGCTGACTCAGGCTCTACAAGCGGAGCTATCGGTTAAAGGCATCCAGGTTTGCGGCATCTATCCCAACCTGATCAAAACTGATTTCCTGGAGCGAGCCATTTTTCGGGGCAAAGACGCAGAGGATGAGCGCGATCGCCGCCGCCAGGTTGAGCAATTGCTGGAAGTTCCTTTTGTAGAGAAGCCAGAGGATGTTGTTAAGGCTGTCTGGGAAGCTGTAACCCAAAATCGGGATGAAGTGGTCGTTGGGTCTGCAAAAATCTCATTGGCTTCTCACAATTTCCTGCCGGGAATTGTGCAGTGGATGATGCGAAAAGCTTTCCGCAATAAGGATCAGGATCAGCCGATCGCTTCCTAAGAGAGTTAGGGAGTTTGGAGTGAGTTCAGCCAAACGTTACCAGAATCCTTATCTGTCATATCAAATCTGGATGAAAGTGCAGGCTAGTGATACGAAGTCTGCTAAAGCAGACTAGAAGCGAGTCCAGTCCACTTGAGTAGACTTTCCTTACTCCCCATTCCCTACTCCCTATTTCCTACTCCCCACTCCCTTACTTTCCGTTGTCACCCACGATCGCCTTCATCCCTTCCAGGGTGGCAGGAATACTGCGGGGATCCATAAACATCACCTTGCTGCTGCCGCTAGCTCCGATCGCCGTTCCCATATCGAGGTAGTGCTGCGCCATGAGGAATTGGAGTGCCTCGTGAGCATTGGGATCGTTTTTGAGCACACTGGTGATCACTTGCAATGCCTCAGCAGTGGCTTGCGCTTGGAGCACCTGTTGTTGCCGCTCTGCTTGAGCTTTGAGAACGATCGCCTTTTGTTGTGCTTCTGCCTCTAGAATGGCAGCTTTTTGACGGGCTTCGGCTTCCAGAATGCGTGCCTCGGCTGCTCCTCGTGCGGTGTTCACGGCTGACTCACGTTCACCTTCCGAGGTGAGAATGGCAGCCCGTTTGCGGCGTTCGGCGGACATTTGCAATTCCATCGACTCCTGCACGGCTTTGGAGGGAATGATGTCTCGCAATTCCACGCGAGTCACCTTCACACCCCATGGGTCGGTGGCAATATCCAGATCGCGGAGGAGGATTTCATTGATTTGCGATCGCGCTGTAAAAGTGTCGTCGAGTTCTAACTGCCCCATCTCTGCCCGAATTTGGGTCAACACCAGGTTTACCATTGCCGCTTGCAGGTTTTGCACTTTGTAATAGGCTTTTGCCATATCCACAATGCGCCAGTACACAACCGCATCCACCGTGATAGACACGTTATCGCGAGTAATACAGGGCTGAGGCGGAATGTCTAAAACCTTTTCGCGAATGGTGTCTTGATAGGCGACGCGATCGATAAATGGAGCAACAAAATTTAAGCCAGGGCTAAGTTTTTTGTTGTAGCTGCCCAACCGCTCAACCAGTACTTCATTGCCCTGGTTTACGATTTTGACGGAACCAGCCAGACCTGCACCGCCTAATGCCAAAAATACGAGTAAGAAAAATCCTTCCATAATGACCTCTTAAGGTTTTGAGGGAAATAAACGGGATTTGTTACGAATTACTGATCAGTCGTCAATGGTTGATGGTCAATGGTTAATGGTCAAGGGTAGCGATCGCATTAATAACCAATTACTAATTACTAATGACCAATGACAAAAATCAAAGAGTCTAAGAATGTAACAAAGATTCAGGCATGACGATGAGAGTGGTGCCTTTGCGCCCCACCACATAAACGGGTTGATTGGCGGCGATCGCCAGGCTCTCATCGCTACATTTTGCCTGCCAGGAGTTGCCCTCATACAGCACCCGTCCCGTTTGACCAGCGGGAATTTCGGTGAGGGTCTTTGCTTCTCTTTCATCGTCGATGGTCTTTGGTTTACCAGTGGGTAAAAACCGCCGCACCAGGATGACCAAAATCACAGATAACACTAGCCATAGTGCTACTTGAATGCCAAAATGCGGTACAAATGGCGTTAACAACGCTACGATAATGGCACTAATGCCCATCGTAAATTCGACAAATGCCGTCGGCAAAAACAATTCCATCAGGCAAAGAATAACGCCTGCAATCAGCCAAATTGCTGCGGGACTCAACATACGAATCTCAGTTAGACACTGTTAAAGATCAATACAGTTACAGGGAGGGCGATCGCGGTCAAACTCAAAAAATTGAGATAAACCGAAGTTCGGAGAAATAACACCGGATGAACGAGGGGCTTAGGTGTTGTATTAGGAGCAACCCCAATCTATCTCAGGCTTTAGAATTTCGTGGATTTGTCAATCTATCTTTAACAGTTGCTTCGATCAAAAGATGATGGATGTGATGGGTAGCGATGAACGCAGCACACACGTCATCCCCGTAAAACCTTGCTTTAGTTCACGTTCTTTAATTCTCTGTCGGCATGATCATGAATAGCTCCCCATCTTCGATCCAGTGCCCTAATCCTGCTTGTCTCCACCCCGACAATTCCCTGGGACGACGGCTCTGCGATCGCTGCCAGACCCCCCTGGTCTACCGTTATCTTTGGGCATCAGGAGAAGGGATTGAGCAGATTCCCGCAGGCACTCAAGTGGGCGATCGCTATCTGGTCATGTTTCCCCAGGTCTGGCTTGATACTCAGCCTGCATTGCTACCCGCCATCCCCACTGAGTTTCCGGCGATCGCCATGCCGTACTTGCATCTGTTTGCTCAACGGCTACATGTGCCAGAGGTGTATGGGTTCAGCACGTTTGAAGGAATTGACGTCATTTTGCTGGACAACGTGCCCCTCGATCCATCGGGTCAACCGTTGCCTGCTCTAGAAACCCTGTGGACAAAAGTTTCAGCCGTACGGCAACTTTATTGGTTGTGGCAATTGTTGGAATTGTGGGTTCCACTCCAAACTCAGGGAGTCGCCAATAGCCTTCTTGTGCCGGATAACGTGCGGGTTGAAGGATGGCGAGTCCGCCTGCGAGAACTCTACCCCGATGCGACTGGAGGAGCCACGGCAAAACCGCCCACTCTGGCTGCACTGGCGGCGGTCTGGATGCGGTGGATAAAGTCTGCTAATGAGACGATCGCCCCCCAACTACAAGCGATCGCCCAGCAAATGCAAACCGTTCCAACGAATGAGGCCGGTTATAGAACTGTCTCGACTGCGTTAAACCAGTTGTTGTTGGAGCGAGCCGCCGATGTTCCTCTGCGGTTACAGGTCGTCACCCGGTCGTCTACGGGCACACAGCGATCGCACAACGAAGATGCTTGCTTTCCGCCAGAAGGTAAAGCGATTGACCTGTTTTCTTCAACTGACCCACTTTTGCCCCACCTGGCGATCGTCTGTGATGGTATCGGCGGACATGCAGGGGGAGAAGTCGCCTCTCAACTCGCCATTCGATCGCTGCAACTTCAGATTCGGGCGTTGTTGGCAGAAGTGGCAGAGCAGACGGAGTTAATTCCCCCGGATGTCGTGATGCAGCAGATTGAAGCCATCATTCGGGTGGTGAATAACCTGATCGCAGGACAGAACAATGAGCAGGGACGAGAAGCCCGTCAGCGCATGGGCACGACCCTCGTGCTGGCACTCCAGTTGCCGCAAAAGCTCACCACCGAGATGGGGGCACGCAACACGCATGAGTTATACATTGCCAATGTGGGGGATAGTCGTGCTTACTGGATTACCCCTCGCTATTGCCACCAACTCACCGTAGACGACGACATCGCAACGCGAGAAGTGCGACTGGGACGCAGTCTTTATCACGAGTCGCTGAGACGAGCCGATGCAGGGGCACTCATTCAGGCATTAGGAACCCGTGATGCAGAAACCATCTTCCCCACGGTACGACGTTTCATGATTGAGGAAGAAGGGGTGTTGTTGCTCTGTTCGGATGGGTTGAGTGACAACGGCTTAGTGGAGCGATCGTGGGAGTCGATGACCCATGGTTTGTTCAAAGGCAAGATGCCGTTGGAGATTGTCGCTCAAACCTGGCTTGAACTCGCTAATCGGCACAATGGACATGACAACATTTCCATCGTGATGCTATATTGCCGAGTCACCCAGGAAGAACCGACCCTATTCGACCCCAATGCGCCCGCAACCCCTTCAGAACTGACCCCCATCTCACCCCTCTCTGAAGCCTCCAGAGCCTTGCTTTACGATCAGGATGCTGAGGAAGATCTGGAACCCGTCTCCGAGGAACCACAGCGGCGATCGCCCAATTATTTGGCTCTCACCTTCGGTCTGCTGGTGCTGTTTATCCTGTTGGGTGGCATGGGGTTATCTATTTGGCGGCAGGTCGATCCCGTTGGCTTTGGGCAGACCTGGGAGCGATTGCTGCAACCCTCGCAGGAGTAGAGAGTAGGGAGTAGAGGAGTAGGGAGTAGAGGAGTAGGCAGTGGAGCTTTTGCTTACCCCACTGTTCAGACGGCGTGAGCTTGGTCGAACGCTCAGTCGAGCCGTCGAATACTGAATGCTTATAGCGGGTGACAACGGGAACAAACACGCTTTAATCGATACACCCACTCCCCACTCTCCATCCCCCGTTTATTGAGAATGCTTGGACTCGTGCTTGCTGAACTCAACCCCATTCCCCACTCCCTACTCCCCATTCCCCCTTACTTGCTGCGGGTAATTTGATAAATCTGCTGAGTCTGTTGTCGCAGAGTGTCGATGTCTTCCTCTGCCAGGTTTTTGACGTAGTTCACCTTGACCTCCTCTAAGAAGACCGTCAGCAGAGCCTCAATCTCTTCAAGAGTCTGCTCCTCTTGCACCTCCGCTCGAAAGGTTGTCATGAGATGTTCGATCAGTTGACGGGTGAGTTCTGCCCCGGTCGTGTCCTTCAACGATTCGACCAGCGCATGATATGCCGTCTCAGAAACTTCGCTGGCAATGCGATCGGTCAGTTGTTTAGAAAGATCGGTCACACCGGGAACGAGTTGCAATCCGTTGTAGGCAGGCAACTGCTGCAAAACGCGCGATAGGCTATGTTGGATAATCGCCTGCACATCCGGCTTGATTTGGGGTAAGACACGATAGACCAATACTGAGATCAGCCGATTGGCGATCGCCTCTACTTCATCCACCCCACTCAGTTCGATATATCGCTTGCGAGTATCGGGCTTGAGCAACAAACGGGTCACATTGCCATCCCGCAGCAGGTTTTGGGTTTGATCAATAATCCGCAGGACAACAATTTCCGTCAGTTCTACCGCAAAGTTGGCAACTAGACTGTGGCTCATACGGTTACGCAGGGGTTCCAGGTTGACCAGTTTGGCTTGATTCAGCCGAATCACCACGGGGATTACCCGTAACCATCGCCAAAACGGAATCAGCAACAGCAGGTCATACCACCGCCAGAGAATCGTGTCGAACCAACTGACTCCCCGATAACGGCGACTGAGGTAAAAGGTGCGGGCTAAGAGCTCCAGCGCAAAGATCCCTACAAACCAAATATCAAGTTTCCAGAAGCGATCGACAAAGCCACCCGTCTCGTCAATGCTACGGAAGTAGTTTGTCGCTATGACAGGACGGATCTCGTTTTCAAAGAAGGCGATTTCCTGGTTAAAGCCCTGCTGGCTCAGATAGTTCTGACTCCAAAAGGTGGCAAACGATTGCTTCGATGAGTCGTTACCGATGCGATCGCGCATGTCGTTTTTGATGCGCTCCAGTTGCCCCGACTTGCCCACCAACTCAAATGGATTCTCATCGATCATTTTGTCGCTCTGGGCACGCAAGTCGCTGAGTAACCGATTGACCTCAGGAGACGACAAACCTGTTTGAGTCACCTGTTCTGTGAGGCGATCGACCGTCTCGAGGTAAGCAACCGTGTCTCGATGTGGCTCGATGCCTTTAAATTGTTCCCCATACCACTGGGTAAATGCCGGAAACTGCTTCAGATACCAGTCCCGCCAGGGAATGTAGCTCATGTCAAAGGCGACGAGTCCTAAATTCAGTAGAGCAAGGGCAGCGATCGCCCGGTCAAACCAGAGGCTAAGGCGCGATCGGGTTGGTTGTGGCTCTCGACGAGCAAGCATATCAGGGCAGATGAAGAATGAGTACCCAATCACTATGAAGCAACGCCAGACACTGAGCAAGGGGGAATGGGGGTTGGGTAAAGGACTGCGATAAAATAGCCAATGACGCTTCTCTCATTTTTCTTAACAGGTTTTAATTATGCAAACGTCCGCGGCACCTGCAACCAGAGCCTATTGGCACTGGCGAGGGCATTCGATTTTTTATGTCAAAGCAGGACATCGTCAGAACGATAACCCTCCCCTGCTGCTGGTTCATGGGTTTGGTGCCTCAACGGATCATTGGCGCAAAAATATTGCTGATTTAAGCCGTGACTTTGAAGTGTGGGCGATCGATCTGTTGGGGTTTGGGCGATCGGCAAAACCCGATCAGCCTTACAGTGGGGATCTCTGGCGCGACCAACTCCATGACTTTATTCAAGACGTGATACGGCGACCTGCCATCCTCGCAGGCAATTCGTTAGGTGGTTATGCCTCACTATGTGTGGCGGCTCAACGTCCTGAATCTGCAAAAGGACTGGTGTTGATTAACAGTGCGGGTCCTTTCACCGAGGCAGATGGCGAAGCAAAGCCCGACCCTTTCCAAAAGTTTTTGGGCGATATGGCGCGATCGCTCCTTTTGCAACCTGTGCCCAGTTACCTCTTGTTTCAATACGTCCGGCAGCGATCGGTGATTCGTCAAACGCTAGAGCGGGTTTACCTCGACAAAAGTGCGGTGACTGACGAGTTAGTTGAAGATATCTACCGTCCATCCTGTGACCCAGGAGCAGTGGCAGTTTTTGCCTCTGTGTTTAAGTCTCCTCAGGGCGAAAAAGTAGATGTGCTGTTGCAGCAGATGACCTGCCCTCTGCTCACCATTTGGGGTGAAGCCGACCCCTGGATGAACTCTCGCGCTCGTGGAGTCCGGTTTCGGGAACATTACCCCTCGCTAATGGAGCACTACATCACCGCCGGACACTGCCCCCACGATGAAGTTCCCGATCAGGTAGATGCGCTGATTCGAGACTGGGTTGAGCAATCTGTAAAATAACTAGACGTGGTGAAATAGGAGTAGCCATAGCGGGATCGCCAATAGCAACAATGCCGTTGAAACCACAATGCTGCTGGCGATCAAGTCGCGATCGAGTTCATATTCCTCTGCCAGGATCAGCCCTGCAAAGGCTGTTGGCATCCCCGACATCAGCACCAGAGCAAGGCGAGGCTCGACGGGCAATCCCATCAACGTGGTAACAATGCCTACCAGGAGCGGCAGTAACAGCACCTTTAAGACTGCTGGCACAATCGCTGTCCGGAGGCTTTGCCACCCTTTGAGTTGACGCAATCGCATCCCCATCAGCAATAGCGCAGAGGGGACGATCACCCAGAGAGAGGCGTGCAGGGTTGCTTCTACTTCAGTCGGCAGGGGCACTGGGCGTGTTAGAGAACCGAGCATAAATGCCCACAGCGAAGGCACTGTTAACACATCCCGCACCTGAATTAGCCAGTGATTGGTTTGTTTCGATCGCCCATAATAGCTGGCTAAGAAAACCCCAATCCCGTAAGTTCCCACAATATTATTGGTGACGCTGTAAAAGATAATCCAGCCCACATAGTCATCAGGCACAAAGGTAGGGGCGATCGCTAACCCCACAAATCCCGTGTTGCCAATCATTGACGAGAGAATAAAACTGCCCCGGCGGGATGGAAGTTGCCATGGATGAAGAGACTGATCTTCCTCAGAGGTAGAGTCAGAAGCAAGGGATGGGGTCAAGGGCTTCAAAGCCCGTAACACCAACCAACTCAGCAACAAACCACCTAATAGAGTGGCGATCGTGACAAAGGGAGCTAACTCGATCCGGCTTGAGAGATCCGTTTGCCGTGCCAACGTAAAAATTTGCAGGGGAACCCCTACCCAGTAAAGGCTACGCCCTAAAAACCGGGGAAAGCTATCCGGCAAAACATTCAACAGCAAAACCCCAAGCCCAGTCCACAGCAAAAACGGCGCGTAAGCCTGCAACAGGGTATCTGTCATGAGTGAGGAAAATAAGGGAGTAACCGCCTACGGCAAAACCGTAATTTCCTGGATGCGCCACTGCCCATCCTGACGAATCAAATCATACTGGACTTGTAAGGTTTCGTCACGTGAGGAACCAACATCCGGTTGACCGTTGCTGTAGGCATTCACCGCTTCAACGACCTCTGCCACCACCTGAGTTTGGTTGGTATCGGTGGGATTGGGAGTTACTGATTCAATTTTGACACTGTGCTCATATTCGTAATACACCCCATTCTCCTCGGCTTCTGCGGCTTGAGCTTGCCATGCAGTCAGCGTTGTGCCAGTTAAAATCTGGGGTAGTTGATCAGCCGCATGAGTTCGTCCCATTGCGGCAGCTTTTGCCTGAAGCCACGTCTCCACTACTTCCTGAGCCGTCTCATTAGTGAGTGGAGCGTTTTGATCAGGAGGAATCAGGGGTTCTGCGCGTGTGACCAGTGGGCTACCAAATTGGGACTGTAGCACGAGCGGTTCAGGGGCATTGTTAGCGCGAGTCAAGCGCACCAGGCTAAAGATTAACAGCCCAACACCCAGAAATCCCAGTGCCACTGTAAACATCAGCCGATCGAGTCGCAGCGTTTGACGATGTCCTGGATGACGTGGAATTGAGTCTAACTTGGGAATATGGGGGTTATCAGGGACTCGCCCTCTCTTATCAGCACTGGGCCGCCCCCCAGGTCCCCCTAGGCGACCCTCTGGTGACAGTTGAGATACTCGCTCAGCCGTTGGCATTGTGCTGGAGCCATTTTGATGCCCCACAGCCGTGGTTTCGAGTGTCGCGGTAGCGGCTTTGCTCGCCATCGCTCGATGCCCTGCTTGATCGGCAGTTCGACTGCGTTGGCTCAAGTCAGCCACTTCTCGATGGTTGGAAGAGGCTCCACTTACGGCTCTGGCATAGCTACCTTGCCCATTTCCAGAGACGACCGTCCACTGGTTCGTTGGAGTCTCAACCTCGTTGGGCAACTCCTCTAAATAGGCTTGCACCTGCTCATTGGCAAAGTAGTCTTTGAGGGATACCTGCTGATGTGCCAGGTCGCGGAAGTGGGGAAACACTTCATTCTGCAACCAACGTTCGGCATACAGACACAACCCCGGCAACAAATCAGGAGAGCCTTGCGAGTGCTCGCGAATAAATGCCAGCGATTCATATTCCTGGCTCAGTTCTAGAGCGCGACTGGCTTCTTCAGTTTGCCCCAATAATAGAGCACACACCGCCTGCTCCAGGTGAACGTCTTGACGAGTGCCCAACCGGACGAGCATCAGCTTGGCACGGCGAATCAGGGCAGGTTGCTGATAGGCAAAACCACGGGCTAGCAGCGCATATACTGCCAAATAGGTCGCTACGGCTGAGGGGCGACGGGCTTCCACTTCAAACAGGGTTTGCTGTTCTGCCGAGGTGAGATAGCTGCGGAGTTGCTGGATAAACCGGAGGAAGTCGTCAATGGTCAACCCTGATTGATCATCCCCTGATCCATCGATGCCACCTCGATCTTGCAGCATGTCGCGCAGTAAGTTCATTCCCTGGCGACGTTCTGCCTCGTTAGCCTCTGGTAGTGCCAACAGCTCTAGAATCCGGTATGGACGTAATTTGAAGAGATCTGATTGCATTTCACCTCGCACGCTGGCGAACAGCCCTTCCCTTAACAATAACTCTTGACCCGTCTGCAACGACTCGGCAGCATTTTCGTATTGTGCTTGTTGCCATTGCTCCCGTCCCAGTTCCAGACAGGCAAAGGCAAGGGTTAATACAATGTCAGCTAACACGATATCGGGTTGTCCTAATCGCCCGGTATTGAGGTTGAGGCTACCACTGCTGAGATAGGGCCGCCCTAATTTTAGAACAAGCTCGTATTCTCCTAGCTCTAGCAAAATGAGTAATGCACCGACAAATTGGTGATCTTGAATTTCGATGCTGGAGGTGTACGGATCGGCGGGGGTGCTGGCACTAAAGGCTTCTTTAAAGAGAGCATCTGGGTCAGCTGGAACCGACTGGCTTAACCGCTCATGCTCTAAGTCGTAGGACTTGGTAAGGAAGGTCGCGTCATACGCCTGACGCTTTTCGGGATTAGACAGGATGGCGTATGCCTCATCCAGCAATTGCTTGCGGGCGACGATCGCCGCTTCTGAATATTCTCGTCGGGGGAGTTGCAACGTGCGATCGCGATGAGCCTGCCGCAATTGCTCAGCCGTTGCCTGAATTGGTAATCCTAAAATTCGGTAGTAATCAAGCGGAATTCGCACGGTCCACTTCCCCAACAGAGAACAACATTTAAATAAAGTGGTTTAATATCGCCTTCAAACCCTGACAAGCGTCGCGCCTGTATTGCTTTGGCGGCGTTCACAAAATTTACTCATCAGCATAGACAAAAAACTGCCAAATTTAACATAACTTTCAGTAACTTATAGAAATCGCTCCAGGAGTTAACGCAAAAGACATCACATCCAGGCTTCTGTACCACTCAGTAACGATAATGGATCAGCGACGACATGGGATGATGTTCTAAACCCCCAATCCAGAAAAATCACGAGTCACCACCAGAAATCCTTGAGAAAATGGAACTGTTATCGGTTTTATAAGACTGTCATCTGAGAGGCAGACCAACATGAGTGCTAGCGATGTTAGCTCTAGAAGGTGGTTTAACTGAGCTAAAGCACTGTTGATAGGTGAGGTCACTCAAGCTATACGGATTCCGTAACCAGTACGGCTATGGAAGCCATTTAGTATAGCTCAAACTTGTGAGAGTGACGATATGGTTAATGTAGATTTGCATACCGAAGCCTGTTAAGATCTGGGATTGCGCTAGTAAATTGCCATCCCATATCGGCTGTAAAGACTCGCCTGCAAGGATATTGTTGTAAGGACACTACAAACCCATGGTTCAAGAACGAACACTACCGACCTTTCAAGCTACAGCAACTTCTGTCACCCGCGACGAAGGGTTGACGCTCTATAAAGATATGGTCTTGGGGCGTTCTTTTGAAGACAAGTGTGCTGAGATGTATTATCGCGGCAAAATGTTTGGCTTCGTTCACCTTTACAACGGACAGGAAGCCGTTTCGACGGGCGTGATTCAAGCAATGCGTCCGGGGGAAGATTATGTGTGCAGCACCTATCGCGATCACGTTCACGCGCTCAGCGTGGGGGTTCCGGCGCGGGAAGTGATGGCAGAGCTATTTGGCAAAGCCACAGGCTGTAGTAAGGGGCGTGGTGGCTCGATGCACCTGTTTTCATCAGAACACCGCTTACTCGGCGGTTATGCCTTCATCGGGGAGGGAATTCCGGTTGCGCTGGGGGCAGCGTTTCAATCAAAATATCGCCGTGAAACGATGGGGGATGAATCTGCCGATCAAGTCACAGCGGCTTTTTTTGGCGATGGCACAACCAACAACGGGCAATTTTTTGAATGCTTGAATATGGCAGCCCTGTGGAAGCTACCCATCCTATTTGTGGTTGAAAACAACAAATGGGCGATCGGTATGGCACATGAACGCGCCACGTCTCAACCCGAAATCTATAAAAAGGGGGCTGCCTTTGGCATGGTCGGGGTTGAGGTGGATGGCATGGATGTGTTAGCGGTGCGTGCTGTCGCTCAAGAGGCGATCGCCCGTGCTCGTGCAGGCGAAGGACCAACCCTGATCGAGGCATTGACCTACCGCTTCCGGGGACACTCTCTGGCGGACCCCGACGAACTCCGCTCTAAAACTGAGAAAGATTTTTGGCTGGCTCGTGATCCGATTAAGCAATTAGCTGCCCATCTGACCAATCACAACCTGGCAACGGCTGATGAGCTAAAGGCGATTGACCGGGAAATTCAATCCATTGTTGAAGATGCTGTGCAGTTTGCTCAAGACAGCCCTGAGCCAGATCCCAGTGAACTCTATCGCTATGTCTTCGCCGAAGACGAGTAAGAGAAACTAGAAAATCGAAGATAGATAAAGAGAAAGACGTTGCTTAAAAACACGCCTTTCTTTTTTAGGGCTGAGATGAATGGGTACAGCTATTGTCATTTGGGTCAAGGCAGGGAGTGTGAAGGCTTCCACCAGCTAAGGGTTTCACCCTTTCCCTGGTTCTAACTCGGGTGGCTATGGCTATACGCCGCATCGAATGCGGCTACGGCTATACTTTGGGTTAAAGGTGAGACACCTCGAATTTTTCGTTCCCTCTTCTCTCTTCTTTTCGCCATCATGCCCGATCCCATCATGTACAGTGAGGATGCCTACGTCGTGTTGGAACCTAACCAACCAGAACGGTTCCTCACTGCGCCAGAACTCTTCGAAAAACTTAAAATCGTCCTGACTTCCCGCCAGGACGATCTACCGAGAGACTTACAAAAGTTTGCGACAGTGGATGAGCAAACCCAATATTTAATGGAAACAGCCTGTGAGATTGATGTCGCTCCAGGACATTATCTCCAGTGGTATGTTGTGCGCCTGGAGAAATAACCTAAGCCGTCACTGGCGAGGTTTCAGGAATAGCGATCAGTGCTACATTTATCTGTTCCTCATCGGGTTGGGACAACTCGACCCGCAAACCGGGTCCAAAGAAAGTCTCCATTTTGTCCCGCTTTTGCTGCCAGGTTTCAAATGGAATCGCTGGAGACTCAAATTCCAGGATCAGGGCATAGGCACCCGCGATCGCCGTTTCATGGATCGCTTGCAGCGTGGGTCGCTCCTCATCGTTTGGGCTAAGCCCCAGGTGACTGAGAGAGCTATCTAAATGAGCCGATTGTCCATAGCGATAGCGAGTGACATCTTTGCGAATTTGATTTTGGGTCGAGGTGGCTTGCTGCTCTCGCAATGCCAACACATCTGGTGATGTCGGCTGAGCATAAGGAACTGGCTCTAGCTCAGCTGCCTTGAGAGCTAACCCCCCCAACAACAGAGGAATGCCATAGAAGAAGCCAATTAAATTGAGGGTTGCACTTTGTGAGAAATAGGCAACAAAGCCCACTACCGTCAAAAGCCCACCGACGACTAACCCAACTGTGCCTAAAGAAACCTTGCCTAACATGCTGATGAATTAAATTGTTCTCTTTACAATTATTCACCAGATCGACTCTGCATTAGGATGAATTAAGAACAACCGTTTAGATTGCCAAGGAATAGCCAAACCATGCTTGATCCCCAAACCTTACAAGAACGCATTCGCGTCGTCGAGAGCAAACGTGACTCCCTCGTGCGGTTGTTAGAACAACCCAATTTAGGCACCTTGCGGATTGATGTCAATCAGGCACTCGAAGAAATTGACGAATTGATTGACGAGTTTAAGAAAACTTTTCCCAATATTAGTGGTAGCGAAACTATCTAAAGGCATAGTCAGAGAGGGGTAGATGCAGTCAAAGAGCAAACTCCCCCATCTGACTCAACCAGATTCACTATGACAGCTCAACTCACTATGACAGCTCAACTCACTATGACAGCTCGACTCGCTGCCCCAATTGCAACACAACGGTGATCAGTTCTTCGAGAGGAACTTCTTTATCGCAAAATGCGTCAATCTTAGCGGTCTGGATCATGACTTCGATCTGTGGATCACGGACGGATGAGTAAGCCACAATTTGAGTCTGAGGATAAAGACTTTTAATGTGAGTAGACGCACTTAACCCATCCATGACTGGCATTTGCAAGTCTAGAATGACAACGTCAGGACGATGTTGCCGAACCATCTCAACTCCTTCCTGACCATTTCTGGCGACCGCCACAACATCCACTTGAGGATGGCGTTGTAGAGCCGATTTAAGGCTAAAACGGACCAGTTCATGGTCATCGACCACCATCACACGAAGATTTCGACAACGATTAGGTAACATTCCCACTGAGCTGCTACACGACTCTGTTTGTGAACCAAGCATAAGACTATATCACTACTGTATTCAGAGAATGGCTGTTGATCCCTCTATCGTTTGGGCGAACTCTATCCGAAAAAGTTCAAATTGCGATTCAATATTATTAAGACAGAAACACCGAAGAGAGACGCGATCGCCTCAGTATTTCCGACTCAATTCAACCCGTTTGACTCAGTTAACAGGGGTTAACTTGCACTATCTATTGTTATTTTGTCTACCCTACAAGTAGCATTATTCAACGTCATAACTATAGGAATTATTCTTCGGTCAGACATCAGTCAGATGGCGGAAACTCAGTACTGGGTGAGATATACCGCTAGAGAACACCAAATCGGCAAGACGATTTGTAGTGGTTCATGAAACAATAGGAAAGGAGCTAGGAAATGAGATCAAGCTCAATTAGAACGGGTTTAGATTGCCGTTCTCTAATCATTCATTTCAAATCATTCATTTATGTCCGAAACATACACCGTTGAAATTCTTCATCAAGGCACAACGCACACATTAGCGGTATCTGCTAACGAAACTGTGCTGTCGGCTGCTCAAGCCGCTGGGTTAGACCTGCCCTTCTCCTGTAGTGCAGGGGTTTGCACCACCTGTGCAGCGCAAGTATTAGAGGGCACTGTCGAGCAAGGGGATGGCATGGGTATTAGTCACGAACTCCAGGCGCAGGGATATGCTTTGTTGTGTGTTGCCTATCCTCGCTCAAATCTCAAGATCGAAACTGAAAAAGAAGACGTGGTCTATCATTTGCAGTTTGGTCAATTTCAGCAGAAAAAGTAGCCGGGGTTATATGGCTCTAACGACTCAATTGATTACGGTTGAGGTGAATCTTGATCCCTCGCCAGTAAGGTTGCAGCAAGCGATCGCTACAGCCCTACAGCAGCAAGGCGAGCCGTTGCGATGGGCAATCACAGCGATTGACTCAGAGCGTAGCAAAGCCCATATCGAAGCGGTTATCACGGTTGAGGCTCCTACCGCTGCCTTTTCTGTCCCTACGTTAACGGTTTAGATCTTTTGAATCATCGTCCTTATACGGTTGTCTTAATTGTGCCAACAGGGGTTGGAGCCGCGATCGGCGGGTATGCGGGGGATGCCCTGCCCGTTGCGCGTGCGATCGCCCAGATTGCCGATCGGCTCATCACCCATCCCAATGTGCTGAATGGGGCTCAGCTTTATTGGTCGTTGCCCAATGCCTTCTATGTTGAGGGCTACGGGTTGGATCAATTTGCTGCGGGACGGTGGGGCTTGCGCCCAGTCCATCAAAACCGGATTGGCATTGTGTTTGATCAGGCGATCGAGTCTGATCTGCGCTGGCGACACTTACAAGTCGCCGATGCAGCACGAGCCACGCTGGGCTTATCCCTGACGGACTATGTTGTAACCGACGCTCCTCTGGGGGTTGAGCTACGGACAGCCACATCGGGAGCCACCTGGGGAACGATTCAACATCCGGATAGCTTGCTGCGGGCAACCGAAACCCTGATCCACGGGGCAAAGGCAGAGGCGATCGCGGTTGTCGCACGTTTTCCAGACGATTTGGGTAGTGAGGCACTGCAAGCCTATCGCTATGGTCAGGGGGTTGATCCCCTGGCTGGGGCAGAGGCAGTGATCAGCCATCTGATTGTCAAAACTTTTCGGGTGCCCTGCGCCCATGCTCCAGCATTGGCTCCCCTGCCGCTTGATCCCCAACTATCCCCCCGATCGGCAGCCGAAGAGTTGGGCTATACGTTTCTGCCGTGTGTTTTGGTGGGGCTAAGCCGTGCCCCTCACTTTGTAACTCAATCGCCAACCCAAGCAACTGATCTCTGGGCAGACCAGGTGGATGCTGTGGTGATCCCCGATAGTGCCTGCGGTGGTAGTGCGGTTTTGAGTCTGAGCCAATCGGCTCAAATCATTACCGTTGCAGACAACACAACTCGGATGAAAGTCTTTCCATCTGAGGTCGGGATCTCGGCATTACAGGTAAACTCATACTTAGAAGCTCTGGGAGTATTGGTCGCTCATCGGTCTGGCATTAGCCCTGCTGCCCTACGCCCAGACCTGATTCAGTTACAACCCTTTGCCTCAATCAATCCTCTAGAAACTAAACTCTTTCAAGGCGGTTGATGCCAGGTTCGGGTTGCTTTTCTCGGTCGTGTCTTGCGTATTTTTTGTGACTGATCCACTGCCAAACCAACCTGAAAACCAATCAATGAGCCGCATTCAGGTATTAGCCGCGATGGGCATTACCGCGATTGTGCTCCTGGTCATTGCTCGTATCTGGGTCACCCTCACTCCAATCGAACTCATGCCTTTTCATTGGCGGGCTTCAGCGGCTGCGTTAGGAATCGGGTTAGGGCTGAGTATCACTGTCGTGAGTTCGGTGGTGTATCGGCTCTGGGCAGCTTACCGCGCCAGTGCTGACTTTTACCTTGATCTGGTGTTAAAACCCCTGGTATTGCCCGATTTGCTCTGGTTGGGCTTATTACCTGGATTAAGCGAAGAGCTATTGTTTCGGGGGGTCATGTTGCCCGCTTTTGGTCTAAATGCAGTTGGTGTGATTGTTTCTAGTATCTGTTTTGGCGTGATGCACTACAGTGGCTCTCAACATTGGGCTTATGTTGTTTGGGCAACTGTAATTGGCGTTGTTCTGGCGTGTAGTGCTTTAGCAACGGGTAATTTGCTGGTGCCGTTGGTGGCTCACATTACGACGAATTTGATCTCTAGTTTTCTCTGGAAACTAAGTCACGGAACCGCTCGTTAAATTTCTCCGTGGGATTTCTCATTGAGACACTGACTGGTAATGGATATCCGTGGTTTTACGATCCAAATTTTTAATAAAACTCCTCATGATACTGAATGAGACGTTTTTAGACGGGGATCCTGTGTGGGATGTGCATTTTACAAGAGGGCATCCCTGAGACTGCTTTGAACCATTCTTGTCACATAGTTCAATCTTTGATCAGGACGAGTGTCAGGGAGGCTGGAGCGTAACCCTACATCCCCTGCTCTATCATCCTGGCAGTTGCAATTTATGTGCAATTTATGTGCAATTTATGTGCAACTCATGTATGCGATCTGCACAATTGATACCCAGCAGAATGCAGTGAGTATTTCTATAGCAACTATTTCTATAGCAACTATTTCTATAGCAACTATGAGGTAGTGGAGATAGAGCCAATGCGGAGTTTTATCCTCAGTTGGGGGTGAAACCCGTGCTGAGATTGTAGTTTCCATCTTTTCTTTGTGTCAATTGCAGGGGCGATCGCTCAAGACCCATGGCGACAAGAGCGAAAAACATAAGAACAAAGTTTGAGAGGGTGTAAGACCGTAGCGAAAGGATAGGGAATTATATTGTTAACTTAGTTTAGGAGGATTTGTGCGCTACAGGCTGAACTTGATGAGGAGGGCACATGTTAATGACTCCTTTACCTGATTCGTCGCTGATTTTGGTCGTGGATGATGATCCTCTAATCCGTATGCAACTGCGGATGTTTTTGCACCGGGAAGGGTATGAAATTGTAGAACGAAATAATGGAAAGGATGGATTAATCGCATTTGCACAACTCAACCCTGACATTGTGCTGCTCGATGCCATGATGCCTGATATGGATGGTTTTGAGTGTTGTGCTCAGTTGAAGAAATTAGTTGAAGATCGGCATGTCCCGATTTTGATGATCACTGGATTAGAAGATCAGCAGTCGGTCGATCGAGCCTTTGAGGTTGGGGCAGCAGATTATGTGACGAAGCCGATTCATTGGGCAGTGTTGCGGCAACGGGTGCGGCGGTTAATTCAGCAATCTCAACTACAACAGAAGTTAGAAGCGTTGAATGCAGAGTTAAAACGTCTGGCAGCGGTTGATGATCTCACTCAGGTGGCGAATCGTCGGCGGTTTGATGAATATCTTAATCATGAGTGGCGTTATTTGATGCGAAATCAGTTGCCATTAGCACTGATTCTCTGTGATATCGATTGCTTTAAGTTGTACAACGATACCTATGGGCATCAGGCGGGCGATCGCTGTTTGCAGGCGGTAGCGCAGGTGATTCAAAACAATGTACGGTATTCCACCGATTTGGTGGCTCGTTATGGGGGTGAAGAATTTGCGGTGATTTTACCGAACACTGAGGCATCCCATGCGGTTCAAATCGCTGAAAAGCTTTGTACCGTAGTGCGGGCGTTGGCAATTCCCCATGAGACTTCGCTGGTGCGTTCCTCGATTACGATGAGCCTTGGCGTGGCGACGGCTATTCCTCAGCCAGACTTGACCCCAGATTGGTTAATTGCTCAGGCAGACGAAGCCCTTTATCAGGCTAAAGCAGCAGGGCGCGATCGCGTCGTGTTGGCTCCATTGTCATGCTATCGGTAGGGAAAAGCGAAAGGTGCTGCCCTGATCCAGTTGGCTCTCTACTTCGATCGTGCCGCCTTGTAACTCGACAAGACGACGACAGATGGCAAGACCGATGCCTGTGCCACCAGAGTGGCGATCGCGAGAACGGTCGGCTCGCCAAAATCGCTCAAACACATGGGGTAGATCCTCCGTGGCAATGCCGATACCCGTATCTGTCACTGCAATCCAAACAAAGTCTCCCTTATAAGTGACCTCAACCGTAATCATCCCCACGGATGTGTAGCGCAGGGCATTACTCAACAGGTTTGCCAGGATTTGTTCAACTCGTTGTGGGTCAGCTAACACCGGGGGAATGTCGTTCGGATACTTGAGGGACAATGTTACTGGACTTTCGGCGGTGAGTTGATCGGCAAAGGTTCGTACAACGGAACTGAGCAACGAGTGGAGATCAACCTGGAGGGTGTCAATCGGCAAATATCCCGCTTCCATTTTGGAGAGCTCTTGCAGATCATTGACGAGCCGCTGCATTCGCTTGGTCTGCTGCCCTAATAAGGCGTAGATCTGGGGAGAGGGTTCTACAGTGCCGTCTGTCAGCCCTTCTAAGTAGCCATTTAACACCGTAAGGGGAGTCCGCAGTTCGTGGGTCAAGTCGCTGACTAACTCTCGTCGCCGTTGTTCGACATCTGCCAGACTGGATGCCATGCGGTTAAAGCTGGTCGCTAACTGATCCAATTCAGGAATTTCATTGGCGGGCACTCGTGCTGTCATCTGCCCGGCTCCAAACTGTTTGGTGATGTCTTCCATCTGCACCAGGGGTTGCACGATGCGTTTTGTGACGAGGTAACTCAGTCCACCTGCCGTTGTTGCTCCGACTGCGACTGACCAAAAGGCTCCCCGTGTCCAGGCTTCTTTAAAGCCTTGCACCAGTTCTTTACGAACCTGGCGGATAACCACTCCCCGAAACTCGATCTTCTCTAGATACACCACAAAGAAACGAGGGGACGAGATGCTGCCGATGATAGTCAGCGTGGCGATACCCACAATCATGACGATGATGTGGGAGAGAAAAAGACGCGATCGCAAACCAACTTTAGACACTAGCGTTAATCTAAGCTCCCTCTAAGGGCATATCTTCAAATTTGTATCCCACTCCAATAACCGTTTTAACAAAGGTCGGATTAGCGGGGTCAGGCTCAATCTTTTTGCGCAGGCGTGCTACATGGGTATCTACGACCCGTTCATCTCCATAAAAGTCCCCTCCCCACAATTTTTCGATGAGTTGGGCACGATTCCAGACGCGACCCGGTTGGCTGATAAAGGTCGTCAACAGGTCAAACTCTAGTGTAGTCAAGTCGAGGGGATGTGACTCTTCTGGGCTGATTTGGCGTTGTGCCAACCGTTGATCAACATCGACCCAAAAGTGTTGGGTTTGATAATTGCGTCCCTGTCCGCCCTGCCGGAGCGTTCGCCGAAACAAGGCTCGAACCCGCGCAACCAGTTCTCTGGGGCTAAACGGTTTGACCATGTAGTCATCTGCTCCCGTTGACAGCCCAATGATGCGGTCGATCTCTTCACTTTTGGCAGTGAGCATGAGGATGTAGGGGTCTTTGATGTCTGATTTTTGCCGGATGCGAGCGCATACCTCCAAGCCATCCATGCCTGGAATCATCAGATCGAGGATGATCAAGTCGGGTTGTTGTTCCTGAACGATTTGCAGTGCGGTCAGACCATCCCGGCAGGTGCGACAGGCAAAGCCCTCTTTTTCTAGATAAAGCTGGATTAACTGAGAGATCTCAATTTCGTCTTCAACGATTAAAATATCCATAATTTTGCAGGGGTAAATCCCTCTTGTCGATTTTGCCTCTCTTAGTCCAGTATTGAACAAAACTTTGAAAGTGATATTGCTCAATGAGAACAGCCGAACACCAGAATGAACTCCGATCGCTTGAGCGGTGGTTACAGGGAGAGCTAGAGGCTGAAACACTACATCCCTCGTGGCAGGTGCGTTGTGCTCTCAAGCAAGGCTCACTGATTGTCGTTGCCCAACATCCTACGACGATCGCCCCCGCTCCTCAGCCAACCTTTGAGATTGTGGAACACGCTCTTCGGCAAGCAGACCCCGATTGGCTGGAGCGGATCCTGATGCAGCTTCAGGACTCCCACGAACCATCAGCAGTACTGCCTGTGCGGCTCTTTCTCAGAGTTGTGGGACAACAGCCCTATGCCACAACCCAATTGATGTTGGAGATGACGTCTTTTGAGGTGGGCGATCGCCTGGATGAGGCTACCACGTCCACAAATGACGCTGATGCCACGACAGAGGCAATCGTTGAACCACTCGCCGCAGTGGAACTCCCTACCACGGCAACGGATGCAACAGGTGATGTTTCGGGTGCGGGAGTCTCGGTGTCGGTTGCTAAAGAATCCTCTGATTGGTTCGATCGCATCCCATTGTTAGCTCGGATTCCAATTCCTGTGTTGGTCGTGAGTACGGCGATCGGCTTCTTTGCGCTGGGAAGCGGCTTATACGTGTTGACCCGTCCCTGTGTGGTGGGCGGATGTGCCCCCCTGGAAACCGCACAACAGTTAAGCCAGCAGTCGGCTGAACTGGCGAAGCCAACTGCCTCGGCTCAGGAGGTGTTGGATGCCTATCAACAGCTGTTGGAAGCCAATTATTTGTTGAGCACAATTCCCAGTTGGTCGGGACATTACTCCACTGCCCAAACCTTGCTCAAGAGCTACGAAACGCGCACAGCCGTATTTGAGCAAGTGGTCACTGCTTTAAAGACGGCTCAGACGGCAGCCGAAAAAAGCCAAAATGCTCCCCATCCGTTGGCAACCTGGCGCGAGGTGCAGATGCTCTGGAAGGAGGCGATCGCCCTGTTAGAGGATGTCCCTTCTGATAGCCCGATCTATCTCCTATCGCAGCGCAAGCGTGGAGAATACGAGGCAAACCTGGCATCGATCAACCACCGCATCCAGGTCGAACACCAGGCGCACGAGCGGATTGAGGCGGCTCGTGATGTGGCAAAGGTAGCGGAAGCCCGCGAAACGGCGGCTACTTCTGTGGCAACCTGGAAATCTGCCTATGAGACCTGGCAAGTGGTGATTAATGCCTTAAAAAACATCCCTCAGGGGACAATGGCGTATGCTGAGGCGCAGCAGTTGTTGGGCATTTATCAGCCCCGTTTGACAGCAACTCGCGATCGCCACGATCAAGAAGTCCGTTCTGCGACGGCTTACAATCAGGCGTTGACCCTGGCGGAGCAAGCCCGTCGAGCAGAACAACGCCAGCAGTGGTCTGAAGCTGTTGACCAGTGGCGGGATGCGTTATCGACCGCTGAGCAGGTTTCCAACGGAACGTCTTATCACAGCCAGGTTCAACCGCTCGTCACCACCTATCAAACAGCACTGGCTTCTGCCCAAAACCATATGAGAGCCGCATCGGCGATTCAGTCAGCCACTACGGAACTCGATCGCGTCTGTGTCGCTACGTCTCGAATTTGTACCTATGCGGTTCAGCCGAATGTGATTCAGGTGCAACTCACCACGGAGTATGACTGGGCGATCGAAGCGGTGCTGTCAAATGCCCCCCTGACAGGCGATGCCAACACCCAGGCTGCCTTAAAGGATTACGTGGATATGTTGCTGAGCACCTTCTCAGAGGTGAGCAATCAGGCTCAGTTGCCCCTTGACTTGTATAACGCTGATGGCAGGGTCTTCGGCACTTATGACCCCCAGTTGGGCGGGTTTGCAAGACGGTGACGAACTGATAGACAATGCGTCCCATATTCCGTCCCACATACCATCGGGTGATTTAGCCGTGTCGCCTCTGGTGCCAGTTCCACGCATGGGTGATGATCTGCTCCAGATCAGCGTATTGGGGTTGCCAACCCAGAACGGTTCTGGCTTTATCGCCGCTACCGACTAGAGCGGGTGGATCTCCAGGTCGGCGATCGCCCTCTACAACGGTGATCGATCTGCCAGTCACCCGTTGAGCCGTTTCGATCACCTCTTTGACGGAGAACCCATTGCCGTTGCCCAGATTGAACACATCAGTTTTCCCACCTTTGAGCAAATATTCCAACCCTAAAACATGGGCGGTTGCAAGGTCACTAACGTGAATATAATCGCGAATGCAGGTGCCATCGGGGGTGGGATAGTCAGTGCCAAAGACTGAGACTGCGCTGCGTCTGCCCAGAGCCGTTTGCAACACGAGAGGAATCAGGTGAGTCTCTGGGTTGTGGTCTTCACCGATGCGTCCTAGTGGGTCTGCCCCAGCCGCGTTGAAGTAGCGGAAGAAGACTGACCGGAAGTTGTAGGCGGCATCAAAATCCAGCAAGATCCGCTCGACCATCAGCTTGGTCGCCCCATAGGGGTTGATTGGGTGCTGGGGGTGGTCTTCAGGAATGGGTACAGTCTTGGGAATGCCGTAGGTCGCGCAGGTTGATGAAAAGACAAATGTTTTGATGTCGGCTTCCAGCATTGCCTCTAGCAAGGTCAAAGTGCCTAAGACGTTGTTGCGATAGTACTTTGCTGGCGTCGCGACTGACTCACCCACGTAGGCATAGGCAGCAAAGTGCATGACGGCAGCGATGTCGTGACTGGCAAACAGGTTGCTCAAAAGCTGGCGATCGCCCGTATCGCCGATCACTAACTCCGTCTTTAATACTTCTTCGACTAACTCTCGATGACCATAAACCAGATTATCAAGGACGACAACGCCATAACCGGCTTGCTGTAGAGCTAAAACGGCATGAGAACCGATATACCCTGCTCCGCCAGTTACCAAAATGGTTGGTTTTGCGTCTGCCATAGTGCCCTCTACTGCCTCGTGAAATTCTTTGTGCTGGAACATATGTCCTTTCGAGTTATATCAGCAGAAATTCCCGAGTTGCCACCTCAGAGCGAGCACTTCGCTTAATCTTTACGACCCTGCTTTTGACCAATTGATGTTGCAGTTTTAGCGTGGATGTTTTCTGTGTTTACAGGATACTCAACCTAAAGATTTTCTAAAGAATTGCGAACACGTCATGCCTCATGAAAATTAATTCTCACTGCCCTTCAGAATAAAATTCAACCAGTACAATAGTGAACAGTCGAGTTTGCGCCAGATGACTGGCTTAGAGATTTATCGAGACGATTTACGGCAATATTCAAGGTTTAAAGGCTAGTCAGCTGAAGCAGTTACAGCGGCTCTATCACCAGCGATTACCGGGCGATCGCCTCACTACCCCTGAATTTGCCCAGCGACTAGCGGCTGTTAGCACTGACATTAATGAACCCATCTGCACCTATATCAATCGGCGGGGGCAGGTGATTCGAGTGGGGGTAGGTACGGTGCGCCAAACCCAGATTCCCCCGTTAGAACTGCCACGCTATGGGGCTGAGCGGTTGAGTGGTATTCGCTGCGTAGCAACAGATTTGAAGCGAGAGACTCCAACCGAATCGACATTGACCGCGATGGCATTGCAACGACTCGATGCGCTGATAGTGCTAACCCTTTCGGGGGGCGGTTTTGAGCGTCGTGGCGGTGGAGCTACAGGGTATGTCCACGAAACCTATCTGGCGCACCTTGTTCCGGGTGCAGGGCAAACCTGGACAGTCTCTCCGCCACTGAGCTTGGATGCGCTGACCAAGCAAGATTTTCTCGACCTGGCAGAAGGGCTCGAAGAAGAATTTCGGCGAGAATACGTTGCTCAACAGGTCGGTGGCAAGCAAGATCGAGTCCTGATTGTGGGGGTGATGACTGAAAATGTTGCTTCACAGCAGTTTCACGATAGCTTGGCGGAACTGGGTCGGTTAGTAGACACCGCTGGGGGTGAGGTGCTGCAAGTGTTGCATCAGAAACGCCCTCGTCCCCATCCTCAAACGGTTGTAGGTGAGGGAAAAGTGCAAGAAATTGCGCTTACAGTGCAGACGCTTGGTGTCAATCTGGTTGTGTTCGATCGCGATCTGTCTCCGGCACAAGCCCGCAATCTAGAGGAACAGATTGGAGTTCGAGTGGTCGATCGCACCGAGGTTATTCTCGACATCTTCGCGCAACGGGCACAGTCCGGTGCGGGGAAGTTGCAGGTCGAACTGGCACAGTTGGAGTACATGCTACCACGCCTCACGGGACGTGGACGCGCCATGTCTCGACTGGGGGGCGGTATTGGGACGAGAGGCCCAGGGGAAACGAAGCTAGAAACGGAGCGTCGAGCCATTCAACGCCGCATCTCGCATTTGCAACACGATGTAAATCAGTTGCAAGCCCATCGTTCTCGCTTGCGCCAACAGCGACAACATCAAGAAGTACCATCCGTGGCGATCGTGGGTTACACCAACGCAGGCAAATCGACCTTACTCAACGTGTTGACCAACGCAGAGGTCTATACCGCTGACCAGTTGTTTGCCACCCTTGATCCGACGACTCGTCGGCTCGTGGTGACAGATGCGGTCACTCACAAACCCATCTCTATTGTCTTAACTGACACGGTTGGCTTCATCCACGAACTGCCTCCCTCCCTGATGGATGCCTTTCGTGCCACGCTGGAAGAAGTCACCGAGGCAGATGCTCTGCTGCACGTCGTTGACCTGTCTCATCCCGCCTGGCAGAGTCAGATTGAGTCGGTCAAAGATATCTTGTCAGAGATGCCGATGACTCCCGGCCCAGCCTTATTGGCATTTAATAAGATTGATCAGGTAGACGGTGACACTTTGGCACTGGCGCAGTCCGAGTTTCCAGAGGCGTTGTTTATCTCAGCGAGCGATCGCCTCGGACTAGAAACGTTACGTCAACGATTGGTGCAACTGGTGCAATATTCGACAGTATGAAGCGAGTCAACAAGTTCTCTATGCCTGCCACCAGGTTGAGATATCGGGATTCTTGTACTTGAAGCCGTTTTGGAAGGCAAAGTTCATGAATGAAAGAGAAATACTGACATCCAATGCTTTGACATAGTGCCACCAGCCCACGGGAACGAAGATCAGTTCACCCGGTTTTAACACAACGTCCAGAACGTCAACATCTTTGAACAAGGGATATTTCTCATAATCTGGGTTGTCCAAATCAACCTTGCTGAAATAGTAGTGGTAGTTGTAGATCTTGGGAGTTTGATGTGGTGAAATCAAACGCCAACGTTTGCGTCCACAGACATGAGCTGCTAACACGTTTGATTGGTCGTGGTGCACTGGAGTAATCGTTCCACCGGGACCAAACCAAAGTTTGACCGACCCTTGAGGGATGTTTGAGTTTAGGAAATCAGGGAGAGGTTTGAGATCGTTGAGCAATACTTGAAACTCTGGCTTATCCATCGTGCGATTCGTCGCAACCATGTAGTAATCGTTAGTGTCGCCACCACGAGTCACCATATCAACATAGTCAGCAAAACGAATTTTTTTCTTATGCCGTTCTTTCTTAATTTCATACTGTGAGTTTTGCTCACGACCACTTTGAACTTCTACTTCAACCTCTCCAAATTGAGCCTTAAAGTACTCAGGAGTCCAGGTTTCGATCGCCTTCCAATCATGCATCATGTCTGTGATGATGACGGGGGTGTTAGTTGCGTAATACTTCTCCAAAAACTCTTCTTTGGAAATATGGCTACGCCGTTCGATTGTTCTAGCTTGAGGGGCAAGACGAGTTAATTTGTGCTCAACCTCCAACATAGATTCCAGTTTTCGTAGTAGTTGCACGAAATTGTGACCTGCTTGATAGCAAGGGTCAGACTCAATCTCCTTGATCAACTGAGCAGCGACCACATGATCGGCACCTTTAGCGAGTAAATCTCGCAAAACTTCCTCATCTGATTGCCCATGAAACTTGCTCTCGGCGATCGCACGTTTCCAGCTTTGAGCTACTGAATTGTTTGCAATAGGAGCAGAGGCGATCGCTGGATTAGATTGATCAGAATTTGGGTCTGCTTGCTCGACCTCTAAAACTCGAGATGCGATTTGAACGCGCTCTTGAACTGATAAAGATTCGTCTTCTAAAATTGTCTCAAGTGTCTCAACTGCTCGATTAACCAGTCTTTGTAGTCTCTCTTTCGGCAAAGCAATTTCAAATGATGGTTTTCCCAATAACCCTTGGTCTTGCATAATTAGCCTCAATTTTTAGTGGATCAGTGACTTTAGAGATGAAGTGGAAAGTGAGCCATGTTGATGTAATGTTTATCGGTGTATCCAGCCGTTAAAGGTGAAGCGGCTATCTTCAAAGCGTTTAGATGGGCAGCTGACAGGCATGACCTCGTGCAGGTGACGACTTGGGAAGAAGACAATGCTATTGTTTCGAGGCTCAATATTTTCAAACTTAGCCCGCTTAAACAAATCTTTGCCACGAACCTCTGTTTCATACATTCTTAATTCACCGCCTGAGAATGCCTTTGGTTCTTGATAGAAGTAATAGACATAGGTCATTGTTCTGGTCATGGTTACTTCAGTATTGGCATCACTGTGAACTGTGAAGAAAGCACCATCATTATGAGCGGTTAACTGAATTGAAATGTCAGTGACGTCAAAGTGGGGGCGTTTCAACTGATCTAGCATTGATGGCAATGTTGCCAAAACCTTTTGCCTGAAAAAGTCAGCAAACTCTAGATAGTGTTTGTGGTGCAACATTGATGACTGGCGGTATTTCTTGATTTCCGCAGTTGGTTTGTTGTAAACCATCGAATCACCAAAATTTTTCTGATTTTTGAAGGCGATTTTGAGGGCTTCTTCTAATTCGCCAGGATTTAAGAAATTATCAATTTGAATAAAAGTAATAGGCAGAATCTGTTTATCTGAATCAACTGTTGGAGTTGTTAAAACTGTTGGAGTTGTTAAAACTGTTGGAGTTGTTAAAACTGTTGCGAATTCAGAAATTTTAGTGTCAGAGGTAGATGCATTTCCTTGGGCTGCAATAGTTTTGTTGACTTTTTCTGCAACCTCGCTCTGAGACAATTGTTTGAGTTCTGAAATGCTCTTATTCGGTGCTAGTGCATTTGGAATACCCAAAATTTGGAATGCAACATTTGCTCTCTCCACAGGCGGGATTGTCTCATCCGACAAAATTGCCTCTAACGTTTCCAATGACGCATTAACAAGCTCTTGAAGTCTCTTAGAAACTAGAGTTCTTGCATCAATCTCTTGTGTGGTAAGAGCAGACAATTGTTGTTGCAACATGGTTGATGACTTAGGTGAGGTTGAGATGAATGAAGATATGCTTTGGTCAGAGAGCTTAGAACAAAGACAATGACTCAAATACGGATGCTGAGGAGCTTCCTGACTTGCCTCTGCCCTATCAGATGTGGCGATGGCTGTATTTGTGCAGGAATATCTAGAGACTAAGATTCTCTAGATATTCCTTGAGCTAATCTATTGCTGGTTTACTAGCAACTTGGTTAGCTTGACTTCTTACGACGACGTAGAGCTGCTAGTGCTCCACCAACTAGAGCCATACCTGCCATTGCAGAAGGTTCAGGAACCTCAACAGGCTCAACTGGTTCAACTGGTTCAACAGGCTCAACGGGCTCAACAGGCTCAACTGGTTCGACAGGCTCAACGGGCTCGACAGGCTCAACCGGCTCGACAGGCTCAACCGGCTCGACGGGCTCAACGGGCTCGACGGGCTCAACCGGCTCAACGGGCTCGACAGGCTCAACGGGCTCAACGGGCTCAACGGGCTCGACAGGCTCGACAGGCTCAACGGGCTCGACAGGCTCAACGGGCTCGACAGGCTCAACGGGCTCGACAGGCTCAACGGGCTCAACATCAGTTACGAAGAGCGAAATATGAGAAATTGCAGGAATGTTTTGACCGTTGGGAGTGCGTAGTCCCAACGTAGTCCAGAGACCGTTGAAGACATCTACTGTTGGATCTTCAAAGAAATAGACAGAGAAACCTGCCGCTGCTTTCACACTAATCGCGAAAGGACTGGTCAGAGCAGTTGTAACTGACCACAACCCCCCTTTTCCATCACCGTTAACAGAGATATCAAAGCCGTAGTCAATGGTGCCTGCTTCAGGTGACAAGCTGCCATTGTCATTGACATTAATCTTTTCTGAGTATTGCCAATCAAAATCCCCAAAACCAAAATCGTTGTCGTTTAAGAAGCTGAGGAGTGGATCACCGCCGCTAGTCACATCATTTTTAGGGTCAGTGATCATACCAACACAACTGGACGCATTTACATTTCCAGAGTTAGTGGTGTATTGAACATCTGAGAGGTTGCAAGTGTTGATACTTGTGAATGTTCCTGCTTCAGCAGTTGTAGGAATTAGGGTGACTAAACCTGTAACTAACAACGACGAGCCAAATACAACAGGCTTTGATTTAAGCAAGCCAGGTAAAAAAGTTGTTGGTTTCATGTCTGGAATTTATTCCTTGTTCAGGTGAGAGTTGACTAGTTTGAAAGGGCTTCCAATGAGGCAAATTCTTAACATTCACTGCTTACGCAGTTGGTGTCATACTGAGCACGGTGAAACAGGTTTCAAATTTCTTCTGTGTCTCAGAACGACAACATGGGGTCAGGTATGTAACTCTGAGTAATAGCGCATCCCTGTGTATCAAAGAGTTACCTACTTGGAGGGAACTACTGAGCTTATAGAATCATCCTCCGCTAGACCACTGAGGAATGCCAACCCCAAATCCTGATTCCTCATCGTCTCTTTGAAATGGTTTAGCTCAGCTTCATGATTGGTTAAATTTAATACCTTTTGTGACGGTATAAGAAAGTGAGCACTTAGAACGAGTTGTGCCGTCAAACTCATGCACAGTAAGCGTTGTAGGATGCCGATAACGAGTTAGCTGTCTAAGTACCCCTACTTTATGTCTTTTGACACTACTGTTGAAGTAGACGATGGTAGAGAAAGAAGGCTGGAGTGGGAGGGTTAGGGTAATGGCATTTGATCGAGTGTGGCAGCGGCAGTGGTCATCACGAGTATGTGCGTGCTTGATGTGTTTCTTTGCAATCCTCTTAACTGCCTGCAATGGGGCAACCCTCAGTACCGTCACCCAGGATGGCGTTTATCAAGTTCGCACAATTCATAACCCTGACGGCATCGGCAAGTTTTATATGGGGCGAGAGATTGCCCAAATCATGGGGCATCAGGGAGCCGCATGGTTAGAGCGACCCAGTCGCACCTGGGAAGAGCAACCCGACCAGGTGATTGAAGCTTTGCATTTGCAACCGACGGATGTTGTTGCGGATATTGGGGCAGGCACGGGCTATTTTAGCTTTCGGATCAGTCCGCTAGTGTTTGAAGGGAAAGTGCTGGCGGTGGATGTGCAACCGGAAATGATCGATATTCTTACCATGTTTAAAGAAGAAACCCAAACGGAGAATGTCGAGCCTGTGCTGGGTAGTGATACAGACCCTCACTTATCTGCCTCCAGTGTGGATTTAGCGTTGATGGTGGATGCTTACCACGAGTTTGAATATCCCAGGGAGATGATGGAGGCGATCGCCCAAGCCTTAAAACCAGGGGGAAGAGTCGCGTTAGTGGAATATCGCGGTGAAAATCCCCTCATTCCCATTAAGGGGTTACACAAAATGACTCAGCGGCAGACCCGTCAAGAAATGGCAGCAGTTGGATTGGTGTGGATGGAAACTCAAGAGTTTTTACCGCAACAACATCTGATGATCTTTCAAAAACCGATTGAGTAAAGGTGTAGCGTCTTTTTAAGCGATCGCTGACAGGTCACTCACGAGTCGCACTCGTCCTTTACACACTGAATGCAGAATGCGATCGATCGCCCCCAGTTCTTCTGAGCTAAGTGAGCCATCTAACAACGCTGCCAACAAGCCATACTGGTCTGCTACAGTCACTTGACCGGAAGTACTCACGTCAACAAACAAGTCTGCCAGGGCTGATTGGAGTAAACACAGTTGAGTGGACATAGCAGTTTTGGCAAAGGTTGATATTCAAACTATCGAACATTTTGAGTGCGGCAAACGTGACCCAAAGAAGTACTTTTGAGTGACGTTCATCGGTGTTTAACGTGATGACGATCCGGTAGAAGTGTGACGGAAATGTTTGCAATAGCGTGATGAGCATCACATTGATTCACAGAACTTAATGTGTAGAGCAAGTTTTGCACCAATCTAAGTTTTAGACTGGATCACACGACTAACACCAACCGATTTCATTCCTTACCCCTTTGAAAAAAGCTATGTTTCCAGTTCATCGTCCTCGCCGTCTCCGTAGTCATCCTCAACTCAGACGGATGGTACGAGAAACGACGCTGACCACGAGTGATTTGATCTACCCCTTGTTTGCGGTACCGGGTGAGGGAATTGCAAATGAAGTTCGCTCGATGCCCGGTGTATACCAGCTTTCCATTGACAAGATCGTAGAAGAAGCAAAAGAAGTCTACGATTTGGGGATTCCTGCCATTATTTTGTTTGGCATTCCAGCCGATAAAGACGTGGATGCGACGGGTGCGTGGCATGACCACGGTATCGTGCAACAAGCCGCAACTGCTGTTAAAAATGCCGTCCCCGATTTGATTGTGATTGCTGACACTTGTTTGTGTGAGTATACCTCTCACGGTCACTGCGGTTATCTAGAAGTAGGCGACTTAACCGGACGGGTGCTCAATGATCCAACCTTGGAGTTGCTGAAGAAAACGGCTGTTGCTCAGGTCAAAGCAGGCACCGACATTATTGCGCCATCAGGCATGATGGATGGGTTTGTGCAGGCAATTCGGCAGGGATTGGATGAAGCGGGATATCACGACACGCCGATTCTCTCCTATGCAGCGAAGTATGCCTCGGCTTACTATGGCCCCTTCCGGGATGCAGCAGAATCGACTCCCCAGTTTGGCGATCGCCGCACCTATCAAATGGATCCCGGCAACTCTCGCGAAGCTCTCAAAGAGATTGAACTGGACATTGCAGAAGGGGCTGACATGCTGATGGTCAAACCTGCGCTTGCCTACATGGACATCATCTGGCGGGTGAAGGAAGCCAGCAATTTGCCTGTTGCAGCCTACAACGTCTCTGGTGAATATTCGATGGTCAAAGCCGCTGCGCTGAATGGCTGGGTTGATGAGGAGCGGGTTGTGATGGAAACTCTGACCAGCTTCAAACGAGCCGGAGCGGATTTGATTTTGACCTATCACGCTAAAGATGCGGCTCGTTGGTTGGGGGCATAACTCCTCTTACAGACGCTACAAAGTATTTAAAGGTGGGGCGTGATCGTTACGATCGCGCCCGCTTCTTCTAAATGGCGTTTGATCGTTGTGGCTTTTTCCAGGGGCGATCGCGTCTGAAGTAGAACGGGTGCAGATTCGACCAGTTCCTTGGCATCTTTGAGTCTCAAGCTAGTTAGCTCACGAACAGTCTTAATGACTGAAATTTTGTGGGTTGGGGGCACCTCTGCCAGAATGACATCAAACTCAGTGGCATCAAGTTGGATACCCAGGTGCTCCAGAATTAGATCTAACTTGCGCTCCATGCGATCGAGTTGCCATCGTGTATCGGGTTTGAGCGGGTTTTGTAGCAAACTACGACGCGGTGGCGACGATGGAATGAAATTGCTCAGGACAATCAAAGCCGTTACCAATCCGCCGAGCAGGGATACAACAAGCCAAAAATCCATAGTTGATAGAATCTGTCCATATTCTCTATTGCCATGCTATAGCAACTGTCGAGACAGGTGAGACAAGGAGGAGTGGGAACATTCCCCCAACTATAAGCTCCACCGTTCGGACGTTTGGCGAAGCCTCAGTTCAAAGCATTGTGGGCAGCATACAACGGGGTTAATCGGTAAATTGTTGATCTGGAGAGAGGGTAGGCATGTTTGTAGTCGGAGATGATACCTGCCTCAGGTAATTCAATAAAGGCTGAAGGGCGATCGCTTGAGCCTCTGCAAACTGCCCATAGGTAAACACATAGGGAATGTGAGGAGGTAGTTTGGGGATGAAGTGCTCCAGGATATAAGGGCTACCGTAGATCACCAATGCCTGTAACCGATCAATATTGAGCAACCGATGGAAAACACTGCTGGCGAGTTGAGTCAGGTTGGCACTACCGCGAAAGGGATTGCCGCGAATAAACAGTTGCAGTAGGGTGGCGGGTTGGTCTGTGTCTGCGGCGATTGTTGGCGTATAGCTGTCTACCATCTGCAACTGATAGCCCAGATGTTGTGGCAGGGCGATCGCCGGAGCCTGTCGTCCTAAAAAAGCACAGTTCACCGCTTCATCCACCACAATCAAATTTTGTAAAGGGGTGGAATGGGTCACTGGTGCCGGTTCATGGGGGAGATGTACCTGCATGGAAGCTTGCAAAATCTCTGCCACAGTCTCTCGCGCTAGAGGTTGCGCCAGATGCTCCAGTTGCACAGGTGCGGGAGGCACATTTTCCCAGGCGTGAGAGGTTCCCCCCTGTAATGGAGCAGAACAGACTTTGTGCTTGGCTTGCCAGATCCGCTCAACGGAATGAGCAATTTGCTCTTGTGCAATGCGTCCCTCTTCTACGGCATGCAGGATCGCTGCGATCGCCCCCTCCGGATCCGCAGGCATCAGCACAATATCGGCTCCCGCTTCCACTGCCAGCACAGCGGCTTCATTGGTTCCATACTGGTTGGCGATCGCCCCCATGATCAGCGCATCGGTGACAATCAGCCCCTCAAACTGCATCTGTCGCCGCAGTAATCCGGTCAAAATCGGCTCAGATAGGGTTGCCGGATAGGTCGTATCCAGCGATGGAATCCGGAGATGAGCCGTCATTACCGCATCAACTCCCGTGGCGATCGCGGTTTGAAACGGGACTAGCTCCAGTTCCTCCAGCCGTTCTCGCGTGTGAGCTAAAACGGGCAACTCTAGATGGGAGTCGATCGCTGTGTCGCCATGTCCTGGAAAGTGCTTCGCAGCGGTCAAAACGGGATGTTGTTGCGTACCCCGAATAAAGGCTGTGGTCAATTGGCTGACGATATCCGCCGTTTCCCCAAACGCCCGCACATTGATCACCGGGTTCTGGGGATTGTTATTCACATCCACCACCGGAGCCAGCACCCAGTTAATGCCGATCGCCAGTGCCTCTTGAGCGATCGCTGACCCCATCGCTTCCGCCAGTTGAATTGCTTTAGGTAAATCGTGAGCGGCGATCGCCCCCAGAGCCATCGGTGGTGGAAACCAGATCGCTCCTGTGAACCGTTGCCCCACGCCTTCTTCAATATCGGCAGCAATCAGCAGGGGAATGCTTGCCCACTCCTGAAGCTGGTGCGATCGCAACCCCACCTCAGCCGCACTACCCCCTAATAAAATCACCCCACCCACCCCCAGATCCGTCACCCAATGCTGGAGTATGGCAGTAGTGGGTTCCCACTGGGGATATTGAATTTGATGATCAAACAAGTAGCCAGAGGCACGCACCACAATCATCTGGGCGACTTGCTCTGCTAGCGATAACTCCTCCCAGGGGGGCAACTGAGCACTCATGGCGATCGCTAATCTTCCGCTGAGGGAATGTCTGTGTCATCCTCTAAGTCGCTTGTCCCATCGGGGATGTCTTTGCGTTCCTGGCTCAAGCGATTGAGTAGCGACAATACCTGTGTTCCCCGTTCGATTGAGCGATCTTCCAGGAAGATCACCTCTGGGGTGCGGCGTAGACGAATCCGATGCCCTAACTCACTCCGGACAAAGCCCGTTGCCGACTTCAGCCCTTCCATCGTCCTGGCACGGGCTTCGTCAGACCCGTAGATGCTGACAAAAATCTTGGCATGTTGCAAATCACCCGATACATCCACATCGGTTACGCTCACCATGCCCTCACCGACGCGATCGTCTTTGATGCCTGTGAGTAATAGCTGGCTAACCTCGCGTTTGATTAACTCCGCGACGCGAGCCACTCGACGGTCAGTCGCCATCGGTTTTCCTCCCTTCCAACTTAGGCTGCTCCTAGCCCTAGCATAGCGCGGAGGGTAAAGGCGATAAAGGCAAACCCGGCAATCAAAAAGCCAATGGTGGGAATAGCAGTGATGGGACGCTGAAACAACGGCAGAATTGGGCGCAGAGCAGCCAACAAAGTGCCCAGGGTAAAGGAGATGAAATAGCGGGGATAGCGCGAAACGTTTTCAAAAAAGTCTTTCATCGGTCGGCTCTAAAAACTCGAATATTTTCACATTAACAGGATTTGGAGGGGTCAGATCCCTGGCTTCTGGCAGAAGCAGGGGAGCCAGCACCACAAATTTTCGCTTTATTGTGGCTTCAATTTTGCCATCTCCCCAGATGCTTAAAGTAACCGGAGAGCTAAATTAAACGCTACTGATAGTGCAAAGTCTTAATTATTTTCTAATACAAACGCTATAGATATAATTTCACTCATTTTGAATCAGCAAAGATCGAGCTGTTGAGATCAAGTTTTGAAAAGCACTGAAAACGATCAAAATCCGTTTGGTCTTAACTGATTTTCTCTAGCAACGCCGAGAACTAAGCTGATCAAAATCTCTTGGCAATGTAGGAGATCTCAAGAAGCAAAAAATTGTTGAAGTGATAGATCACGTTTCCAGAAAACACTCAAATAGTTGCTGCGATCGCCTTCTAGCTTGTTTTTGAAGATTTGTTAGAAGTTTCAAAATCCTTACTTTGATGAATTGAAGGTTTAATTTTGATCAAACTGTGATTAATATAAATTCAGTAGTTTGCTGATTGAGTTTACTGGGTAGTCTATTCCCATGAACTAGCTTTTTGATCAGCTTAAATGATTGAATTCAGCCGTTAGCGATCACCTATCGGGAAACTGTCTCGCATCGCTCTATTTTCTGGCTCACCTATGTTTAACTCCGCCTCCTCTGTTGCCCCGCTTTATGTAGATGTACCCCGTCCCTTCCTAAAGTGGGCAGGGGGAAAAGGGCGGTTGTTAGAGCAATATCGATCGCACTTTCCCCGCTACTTTGAAACGTATTACGAACCTTTTTTGGGAGGTGGAGCGGTTTTCTTTCATCTGTTGCCGCCGCGATCGCTCCTGACCGACATCAATCCTGAGCTCGTGAATGTCTATCGCTGTGTGCGCGACCAAGTTGAAGAGGTGATCGCGCTATTGAGAGAACATGAGCGATCGCACAGTCAGGAGTATTACTATCAAATTCGCTCGATGCTCTATTGCAACCCGATTGAGCGGGCTGCGAGGTTAATCTATCTCAACCGCACGTGTAAATGTCCACAAAACAACACTATTCAAAATGTTCAAAAAGAACAACAACATTTCAGATTTAAAAATTTATTGACCACTACTCGTTTTGCTCAAAAAGTAGCTCTCGCTCAAATATTGCTTTAATTGGCTTGGTAAGCTTACTTGCCCATCAACAAAATGTGGGACAAAAGATGAGGATGTAACGCCCAATTAATTGTCAGATGATGAGTTGATCTCCACTTGTTCTTCTACGCATGTTGTGGTATTGGAAAAACAAGCTTCTGTAGCCGGGATCAATAGCAAGAAGCTTGACGCAGATATGCGCAGGGTTAGTCGCAACAACAGGGTAAGATTGTTGTCGAGGTAGGATGAACCCTTGTGACTGGTTATAATAATCGCCCTCTCAGCTTAGACTTGATTACTCATTTGCTGCTTAGCTTCCCTCCAAGGAATTAAATGTGGGGAGCTCGCAGGGCGTATATGTAGTTCTTGATTAATGACAGGGAGATAATTCATAGGAATGTCAGAACAGAAGCCTTGAGCGATCGCTTCTGCATACCACTCTTCAAATTCTTCTTGGGCAGAAATATTGACAGTCTCAGGAACGTTAGGTTTCCAAAGTTCTTTGATTGCCTGACGTAAAGCACCACCGGGATTATTAATAACGATCCCCTCACCTGATCGGTATTGAACGAAGGCTGCGATTGCGTCTAAAACAACACTTTCTCCTTTTTCCCTAAAAGTTTGTTGAATTAGCTGCCTCAGGGATTTGCTTATTGTGACGCGCGTTTCGCGTAAAGCTTCCTCTACTTTCACAGGTAGATTTGAAGGATGCGTATTTTCTCCTTGGGGAAGCAAATTACTTTGAGTCTCTCGAAACGAATGATATTCTGACAAAGTGCTACCCTCTCTTTTGTCAGTGGTTATTTGAGATTGCAGAGCAGTAAGTTGTTGTTCTAAACGCTCTATAGTCCTTTGTTTTTGAGGTAGCTGAGCCGCCGCTGCCGCTAGAACTTTATTCTGTTGCTTCAAGGTTTGATTTTCTTGTAACAACTGCTTCAGCCGAGCACGTAAGCTATTGACTTCATCATTGAAGATTTCAGATTTACTTTTACTTTCATTATAAATAATTCCTTTCTTCTGATTTTCGATCGCATTCTCAACTAATTCACGATATTTCTTGTGATTGTTAAGAGTATTACGTGCAACCCCAAGTTGAAGAGCAACTTCTGAAAAAGTAATTTTGGTTCCGCTTGCCTCTAGTGATGCCAAAATTTGCTCTAGCTGAGGCAATCGGTTTTCAGCTTTACGAGCACCAGCCTCTTTACCCCCCTTAGAGATTTTGGCTCGATGATTTTCACTTAGCACTCTCATAGAACTACTGTTTTAGAGTATCTAACTTGGCACGAGTAATAGATGCCTGCTCTTCAAGATCATCTGCCAAGCGTTCGTCAAAACCCTCTTGTCGAGCACGAACGGCAGCCTGTTCCAGTCCAGAAATCATCTCTTCTGCACGGCTGATCTTGTTGGACTCTAAGATATGATTTGGACACTTCAAGCACTGTCCCAGATGCAAACACGGTTGGTCGTATAAGCACCGTCCTACAATTGCGATATTCCAACTGTTTGTTACTGGATACTGCTCAATAAATTCACCAATCACTGCCTGACCTGGACTTTCAAGATCAATGGATAACCGGCGAACTAATTCAATTTCATCAGGGGGCGGAGGTAAGATAGGAGATTGTCGCCCCAGCATACGAGCAGCGACTACTGGTTTTACTTCGACTGTTGAAACTTTGGCGTAAGATTGAAAGGTTGTGTTGGGGTCTTTATGTCCCAACCACTTGTGGATAAAAAGAATACTGAACCCGTTTTCAGATAGCTCTGTAGCGCGAGTTGAACGCAGCGACTTAGCAACAAAGGTGGCAAGCCTTCCGCTAGAGTCACGAATTTCGTGGGCTTCTATCAACCACTCGATCGCCATAGGAAGCGCGTTACTTTTGTCTCCGGTCGTAGGCGGTTTTAATTGTTTAATAGTTCCTTGATGGAGAGATTGAATCTTCTCTTCTGCTGTAGCACTTTTCCAAGTTCTAGCTTTGGAGATTTTGTAGAAAAGGTAAGGATAATCCGGATCTAATTGCCGAACTCTTTGCTGTTGTTGACGAATCATTTCGACTAAAGCGTTAGGGAGACGAAGACTATGAGTGTCTTCTACCTTGCTTCGCTCTAGCTTTAAAAGGTAGTAGGTTTGCCTAGCATCTTTATGCAATTCTAAGCAATCAAAAGATAGTTTATATGTTTCATTGGGACGACTGGCAGCGTAATGCATTAGGAGGAATTGCAGTTGCAAATCGCTTGGTAGATCACCTAAATGCGCGAAAATTTCGTCCATTACCTCTGACTCTACTGGATTTGGAATTCTTCGTTCTCTAGTCCAATAGTGCCCTTCGTTGATTAAGAAAGCTAAGGAAGGATTATTAGTTTTACCAGCACACCAAACGAGAAAAATCCTTAAGAGCGAGAGCCGAACATTTCTTGAATCAATCGTTAAAGATTGTAATCTTTGCCGATACTGAAGAATTGAAGAAGAATTGATCTGCTGTAGTGAAACAAAATTGCTATTGCTCTTGGCATAGTCTGTGATAACGAACAAATCAAGTTTTACAGACTCAGCTTTAAACTGAAGCGATCGCTCTTGACAATACTGCTTTGCCAAGGGCTTTAACCACGGCGGTAGCTTATCGAAATATAGAGCTTTAATATTCCCTTGCCCGTCGTAACCCCAACTCTTATCTGGTGGTCCGAGATGCCGGATATCCCACTCCTCACTATCAAAGTTAAAAGGTGCAAGAGGATATGCAAGCCCTCTTTTGCTATAAGACAGCCGAGAGAATTTTTTGCTTAGTTCTGGAGGTGTGACATGAGTACCACAAGTCACACAGGCAAAGACAAGCCTTTGACCCCCGTTAAATCCTACTGTTTGATGAACCCTTGATTCTATGCAGTGTAGGTTGGGGCAAGATAGATCGTGACGTGGATGACGGAAAACTTCCGAAGCAGATTCGCAATCGGGATTTTGACAGGCTCTAACAGTTGTACAAGTTTCTGGCTTGTAGAGCTTAGTAGGTTGAGAACAATTTAGACAAAGGCTGGCAACGAAGTGGGAACGGCACTTTTTGCACGATAAAGTATTTTTGTGCCTTATTGCAATATAAACAGTGCTAGTTGTTTGACATTTAGGACAAGGATCACTCATTTCTTTGCTTTAAATCTTTCGCTTGTTCTATTCTGTTCTGTAGTAAATTGAGTTGCTGTCTAATACTTTCAGCAGCTAACGTATCGCTCTGTCCTCTTTCATGAAGCTGACTCAGGAGATCGAGCAAGGTTTGCTCACGCTCGTGTAGAAACAGTAAATCTTCTGGTCCTACAAAGTTATAACTACAGCCCCAACAAGCCTGTTCATGCTGACAATCAGTGAGCGGATCTCGTGCACACAGCCCCAAACCAACCAGATAGTAAGTTGTTTTTTCTAAAAGCAGATCAATTTCTGCAACCTTATAAGCAGTGATTTTTCCCTCAGGATTCACTTTACGAATTAAATTTGCTGTTGCTGAACCCGTATAAACTTGGGTCATGCGGTAATTGCGATGCCCCAGAAAGCGTGAAATTACCTCTACCCGTATACCCACCTCATTCAAGGCATCGGATAAAGAGTGGCGGAACATATGGGACGTGACATAAGCGAGTTCGCCATTCTCCTCTAAAATGCCACAATGTTGAATGTATTGCTCTAACCAACTATTAATTCTTATACTTGGACAGTCCATTAATTCAGGCTTGAATCCCAGGCTTCTAACCCCTGAATGTCCATTGTGAAAGATCCTCATCCAGCAAAATAGCTTATCAAAGTTAGGACAATTTTCACGAACCCATCGTTGCTGTTTGCGAATCAAGGGAACTAGTTCTTCAGGAATATCAATTTCATCAATTCCAGCATGTTTTGCAAAGCCTAAACGGAGTTTATACCCTGAATTCCGTTTCACCAGACACTCGTGGGGCATTCTACCGATTTCGACTGCTCGCCGACCCAAAAAAGCAGCCACAAGAATAGCTCGTCGAATAGGATCGGGAAAAAAATTCAAATTTTTAGCATCAATTAGCTGCTGCCAAACGAATTCAGAGATTACCTTCTTCTCATGGCTAAGCTGGCGTTCTGCTTGAGTAGGATAACGTACAGACCAGGGGATGAGTCCGCCATAAAGTCCGTAGTCAGTCCAGCGTAACAGCAATGCACGAACACTGATTTTGGCAGATTGAACTAACACTTTTGCCCATTGGCTTAGCTCTTCGGGTTCAATATCCCAAAGGCGAGTATAGTTTTTCTCATACAGAAATTGATCAATCTTTCTGGCATTCGGGTGGTGTCCAGCAATACTACCTGCTCCCCAACGACCTGGGCTATTATCTAGAATCGTTGCTTGCCAAAGCTTGCAGAACCAGTCTAGCTGGAAACCGTCAAAGTTTAAGTTCTTGAGAATTAGAGGCTGTAACTCTTCTCGACTGAAATGAAGGTCGTTCTGAAAATTCCAGCTAATTTCTTGGAGTAGAGGATACTCTAAATACTGCTCAAGAGGTTGAACTAGTATTCGGTATTGTTCATCCCCCAGATCTGTAAGGTTACGAAACGAGGTGATCGTACCGTTGGTCATTCAATTGCTCCATATAATCGCCCATGTCGATCGCGTCAAAAAAGTGACAGTAAATCTCTAAGGTTGTTTGAATACTGCTATGCCCTAGCCATTCCTGGAGTAATTGAGCAGTACCAATTCTGTCTTTATAAGTTCGTGTTTCAAAAAATAGTTCTTCGGGATTTGCTTGATATAGTCTCTTAAGCAGTGAAGTAGCGAACGTGTGTCTAAGTTGATGGGGTGTAACTGTAAAATTTAGCTTGGCGCACTCACGCATCAACATGTTGTAGAAATAGCTATAGCTCAAGGGGCGACCGTTGCGAATATTGACGAAGTAGGGAAGGTGAGGATCTTTGCGAAGAAATTTATAAATCCGACTTAAATAGTCATCACGTAACTCAAGATAAGTATTGAAAACTCCCTGAAATTGCAAGAGCCAAGTCATTGGTATTATGCGGTCAACGACTTGCCTCCCGTCTAAGACCTCTTCCACATCAAGATAACGACTTGCCCCTTTTGCTCTCACTTTGGGGCGGGCTGGATCATCACGAGCAACGATATGCAAAAGCCTTTTTTGATTGTCGTGGATATCTTCGTGTCGAAAACCTAATAACTCTGCTTTTCGAGGTCCCAAATACCTCGCCAAAAAAACCATTAGCTTAAGGGTAGGATTACTAATTGCTTGCATGAGTAAAGCAAACTGCTCCTCAGAGACAACTTTCGGAACAGTGTTTACTTTGCTTCTAAATGCTCTCCTGTGATTGCCGTTGCTTCGATTATTACGAATGTGCCCCTCTAGCAAACTACCACGAGTAGTTTTGATGCCTGCTGAATGAGCCGCTGAAGCTTCAATTGTCAACCTATTCTGTCTTTTCCAAAAATCTAGAAAAGCACAGATTGAAGCGTTTGCTAATTCCAGGGATTGTTTTGACAAATAATCACCTGACTCAATCTTTCGTGTATTGCTATACCAACTTAAAAATTGAGTTCTGTCTGAAGGACGAAGATCAAACCAATCTAGTTCTAATTCGTCAAGAAATCTCCACAAATAATAGAGGTGACGAGCGTTGTATTCTTGTGTGCTGGGAGCAACGATTCGTGCCCGTAGGAAATCTTCGATAGGCTCAACTGGATAGCCTTCATCTTGGAAAACATGCCATTGTTTTTGCTGGTTACTATCAATTGATTGTTGCAAAAACACCATTAGCAAAGAACCTTTCTGATTAGAAAAAGCTTTTTTTCGCGATCAAATTTTTCCAACTCTTGGTCAAGTTAGAGATTTTAGAGTGGCTTTTTGGATGGAAGCCAAAAATCCGGGCGCATTTCTTTTAGATGCACTGCACAGTTAAGACTGAGGGCGTAGGCTTCAAATCGAGGCTGGTTTAAAGAGTGCATTCCACCGACAGGTAGAGCAGAAAAAATATTTGCTGCAAGAGAAGGTGTAACTACATAGTCCTGTTAACAGCTGATCAGAAGGGCGATCGCTCGTCGCAGGATAAGAGACGTAACAACGAATCGACTTGGTGTCTTTGTGGCTCAGCGCACGAATAATCTCGCTTTGGTCTTGGTTTAAACCCATACTCTAGCCTCAAAATTAGCTTTTAGAGAACGAGAGCAATAATAACGTGCAGCACGTTATAATGCAATAGTTCTACAAATTTCAATCACCACGTCTCAAATTTCCATTGGCTTTCTGCCTTGGCAAGACGTATTTGCTAAAGAAGTTATTGCACGGGAGCAAGATGCAATGCCTACTCAACTTGGATTAAGAGGTAGAGCAACTAAAGCAATATGGCATCCCATCTATTGAAGTTGTGTTTTGTTATTAGTAGACAGTTGAACGCTGTGAAATACAAAGAGTTGAAGTATCTATACCGACCACTACAGTTTCCCTCAGTTCTTATTTACATGAAGGGAACGCATTACATTTAATTTTTCCTCTAGATCGCCTTCCTCAGGAGTTAGGCTTAATCCTAAAAGGCTCTTTAGATAGGAAGCTACCAAGAGAGAACTACTTTTTGCTTTAGAAATTCGACCTTCAGTTATGATTCGTCCATCCCATTCCGGGTTAGAACGCGACCAATTAATATGAGCGATCGCCTCTAAACGTTTTTCCCAATTAATGGGATCTTCCTGAAGCAAAGCTGCTCCAAAATATCCTAAACCAAGCAGTACAGGAGCATGGCTATGAACATAATCTCGACGAATTTCTCCCGCGCTTACTTCCCGCTTGATAACTCGCCACCATTCAGGCATGTATTTGCTGATTGTATGCCAGTAACTAATTGCTAATTCTGCTTGCTGAAGAGTGCTGATATTACTCATGTTTGCTAACAAAGCAGAAGTAGCTAGCCTGATACTACTTAGAGTAAATAATTTACTGGAGCGAGATGGTAAGCTACTGTTCTCAATATCTGTTAGTAATTTAAAGGGTTCTACTGCCTCAATTACTACTTTGGCAATCAATAATTTCTTCTTAGAATAGTTAGACAAAAGCTCATTTATTAAATCACTAAGCTCATCAGACTCTTCGTTATCGAAACAAGAGTGGTTTATATTATTAGAGCCAGATTTAGGCACTAAAATTTTAAGCTCGATGGCTACATTCCAGCACTCTGGTATTTCAGAGATGTGTGACTTTATAGCATTCAAAGCTCGGAGTCCTTTAATGACTATAAAATCAGTTTCCATTGATATTCGTAGTTGACCTTGTTGCTCATCTGAGGTTTCGGCAGTAAATGGCTCAAACGTAGCGGAAGAGCTAAGGCTGACGACTATAGAATCGATATGATTTAGTACTCTTTCCATCAAGACTTTATTAACATCTATTGATAGTACTTTTTCAAAAAGATCACGGGTCATCTTTTCGCGAGTAATCTTAGGACGGTAGTTAGTTAATAGTAGCTTTTGTAGAATATTTAATGGAATCACTACTGTATAACAATCGCTTGAATCATCCTGTGAGTCTCCATTTATTTTGGTCACTTGTAGAACATATTCAAATGCGTTATACATGTCTTTGGGTTTGAAGTTACTACAAATAAGGCTTTACTAACTGAAGGCATTATATTCTGCCTTAGGACTCAGATTTGCTTTACCTGCCACTGCCAGATCCACACCTTTACAACAACTCTCATTTAGTATTGAGTTTAAACATTTTGAAGAGGCTACAGTAGAACCCGCAGCTTCAAAATCTCTAATTTTCAGTGGATCACAAATTGACAAAGAAAGGCGTAGCAATCAGGAAGCGATCGCTGAAAGATTGTATTTACCTAAAAGCAACCCCGAATCAATTTTTGATTCCGTTATCCATCTCAATCACTTAAACGTCTGCTCACCCGATTGGGCACCCTTGATTAAGCTAACCATTCTCAAGGTCTTATGCGCTTCCTCCTCCTTGACCTACCTATCCTGCTGCTGAAAGGATTATTGACCTTGCTGGTCTTCCTGACACCTGTGCTAGGTGTGTGGTTAGCCTCCTCCCTGGTCGCGTATACGAATGGTACAACTTGGTTGGTCGTCTTCTCTGGCATTCTCCTATTTCCCCTGCTCCCGATCGCCTGGGATCTGTGGGGTAGGAAACGGCGCAACCTCAAACCGCAAATTTTGACCTGGGGCGATCGCATTATCCTGCGAACCCTATTGCTCAACCTCATTTTTCTGATTTGCCTGCTGGCACTCCGTCCCCAAACCTCATTTCTCGCCCTTTCAACACGGGGCGACTGGATGTTGGATGGCAGGCAGGAACCCCGAATCGAACTGGTACGGAGATCGTTGTTCAAACTGGCAAACGGACTGGAATGGCTGTATCTGGCAGTTCATCAGAATCCCTACACGCAGTACGCCGACACCAGAGATATTCGCCCGACTCTCCAACCTGAAGTTCAACCCTCTCCGCAACCAACCCAAAGCAGTCAAACTTCCCCACAACCACAGCCGACATCACAACCTGCTCCAAGCCCCTCTACAACGGATCGGACAAACCTGTGGTCGGTTGATGCAAGCATCCATCCTGCGGTTGCTCAGATGCCTCCCTCTGTCGAAACCAGCATTGCATCGGTTGCCCAATACATCGCTCAACAGGAAAAAGACCCATTTTTACGGGTAAAGGCGCTGCACGATTATGTTGCTGATCGCATCGCCTATGATGCGCCTGCCTACTTTGGACAAGCGCCTCGTCCGCCTCAAGATGCGGAGACTGTCTTTCGCACCCGGAAAGCAGTTTGTGCTGGGTATGCCAAGCTACTGGAAGCATTGGGGCAGGCGATCGGGGAAGAAATCGTGTATGTCGTCGGGGATTCCCGGAGTCAGATTAGTGACCTCAATGGTAGTGGTCATGCCTGGAATGCCGCCAAGATTGAAGGAAATTGGTATTTAATCGATGCCACCTGGAATAGCGGTTATGTGGATGCATCTGGCTTCACTAAACGATATAGCGCGAGCTATCTCTTTCCGCCGCCAGAAGTCATGATTATTAGCCACTTTCCTGACGATCCGGCTTGGCAGCTTTTGCCGCAACCCCTGTCTCGCGGAGACTTTCTACGGCAACCCATGTTGCGCCCTAATTTCTTCGCTCAAGGGCTGAAACTCATCTCACCGACGCGATCGCAAACGGATGTTCGAGATGATGCTGTGATCCAGCTTCAAAATCCGAATCAGCGGTGGTTAATGGCGATTTATGGAGTCAAGGGAAGTGGGCAAGCTGAAAAATGTTCCGAGCAAATCAGCCAAGACCCTCAGTTATCTTGTTCTTTACCGGGTACTGGCACCTACGAAGTGCGCTTGTTTAGCGGCAATCAACAGTATGGGCAATACGAGTACGTCGGGCAACTAGAATTCAACAAGGGTTAGTTATTCATCATCTCTAAAATCCAGCAGAAGGTATCAATGATTCAACGCAAAAGCTAGTTTCCAGAAAAGCCGTCATCAACCTAAAACCGATCTGGTTCAGGAACTCACGGCGTTCCTGGTCTAACTTGGTGATCTCCTTCTTATTCAGGCAAACTGGCAGCAACTACGTGCACCACAATTTACAAGCCTAATGTATCAGCTAAGGTAAAGCGGTTGCGACCTCTGATTCTCTTGTCGCCATCATAGGCTATCACTTGATGCACGATGACAGCGATGGGAAGGGTTTGGAAATCTAAACTTACTACCGTTGGGCTATCGTCACAAGTGGCTTCCAGCCTAACCTATTGCACGAGATGATTGTAAATACGGTTCCACGTTCCGTCACCGTGCCACTCGCAGAAGTAGTAATAAACCGTTGAATAGGGTGGGTAATCGTTGGGCAGTAACTACAGCACAACTGCTCATCAGCACGTATAGGATCTCTTGCAGCGCCAACTCAGATTGGCTGTACGATGTCTTCTACACTTGGATTAAGGGGTAAATTGGATTAAGGGGTAAAGAGGTCTTCAAAGAATTCGTATTGTTCAGGTGTGAGTTCACTGAATGTAGGCTAGATTCACGGCTTCTTGGAGGGCTGGTCGGATTAAATATATTCAGCTTAAAACCCAAGGAAGCTTTTCTACATACTGGCTGATGCCCTTTGCTAATCTCCAAATATTTTCTAGGGCTGAAGAGGTCGCGACGTTATAGGCAAGGTAGATTTCAGCCAATTCCATTATGCGGGTGTCAATGTTGGAGAGGTCTACCCGTTCGCTGTCGGAGACAAGAAAGGTTTCGGGGCGATCCTGGTCAACGACATCGGCGAATTCGGAAAAGGGAACCGGGATGTAAGTCACCATCGACACATCTTTGTCCATTGTCCACTTCTTGTATTGAACCGTCGGTGGATCGTCGTCTAAATTGATCTGTCCTTTGGCTCCATAAGCACAGGCGGAGAAGACAACGAAATCCTGGAAGGGGTCTTTGCCGCAGGTGCCATCGATCGCAACGAAGTCCAACTGACGGGTGCCAAAGAACTGTTCGATTTGACGGTGGAGGGTGCGGAGGGAGGCAGGATCAGTGAAGTGGTGGTTAAGGGGGCAGATGAGTTGGTGGAAGAAAGTGTGGTAGAAGTCGCTGGCGTTGCGGGCGCGACTGGTGTAGAGATCATCAAACTTCTCACGGGAGAAGTCGAGAGCATCACTGTAGCTGCTGTAGATGTGGGAGATGTTGGACATACACTGCTTATATTTGCCCTATTCCCATGGAGGAATTTCTCCAACAGACTCTGATCCCTCATCATTCCCTTTAAAGATAGCCTCGATACTTTGTTTAACACTTGAGGGCACTTGACCTAGAGGAGAGAGTTTTACTCTTAACACCTGTACATTATTTTGCTCCTCACCCTTTACATTAGTGGTAACAACATCAGTTCTGATATTTCCTTTATCGTCCCTCTTTACAGCGACTTTGAGTTCAAGCTCAACCGAATCAACAAGTAACGGTGAAACTTCCCCTGCCTCTCCGGGAACGGATTTCAGTAATTCTTGTTTCACATGCTCGATAAATTCAGAGAGACTAATGGCGTTATCTTCCATATGTGATCATACGAATTAATTGATCTCAAACAAGAATTAGCTTATTTTAGAAGTCGATCTGCTTTTAGTTCTTATAATTCCTCCCATGGTGGAATTTCCGCAGCAATATTTCCTGTTGATTCAAAATCTCTTGTTATTTCAAGCTTTACACTTTTTGTTAATATTTCATTTTTTACATCACTACTTACGGGCAGGGCTTCACCTTCGTTAATAGGGTGAACCGCTTGGGAAAGTAAGTCGGGTAACCTTTCTTTTATAGACAGTTGTTGCTCAGGATTAAGATAGCTAATAATGAAGAGAATTGCTTCTACGTTGGTGGAATCAGTTGAAAAATCCTCTTCGCGAATCAAATTTATCAAATTAGTTCTTTCTGTGGAGGTTAAATACTTATTGACAAGATCTAAAACTGCTTCAACAACCTGTATGGAACTAAGGTTTCGAATTGAATTCAAAATCTTTATTGCGTTTAGCTCAGGCATGGTGGTGATTCCAGTAAAGACGACTTACTTTCTCTGATGTGTTAATTGTATGGTCTATCTTGATTTCACCCAAGAAGGTATATCCCCTGCATAAACTATTGAGCCGCTTTTATGGCAGATTCAAGCCCCTCACGGCTAGAGGCTTCCACTTTAATCTCTCTACCATTAGCTTCCACCGTTATTTCGATAAGTTTTTCACCTAATCGATCTTTTACATAGCGGAGCAAAGACTTGATGCTTTTTGGGTTAATATCGACAGTCAAAATATCAATAAACTTCATCACTTACTTCCTTTTCGTTGTTAACTTTGCGCATTTTATTCGATTCTAAATTCAGTAATTCTCAGCAAATTTCCAGCCTATCTTTTCAAATATCTTGTTTATTATCTCTTCAAATTCCTTGTCTATGCATTTGTTTATATCTGGCATCTCTCTCAAGCTTCTTGACAGGTGAAATTGCAAATCTGGTAGGTCGTTACGAATTTCTTCTAGGTCTGGATCTTTGATAGCCCAATCCCAAAACTTGCGGCTTCTTGCTAAACTGTAAGCTAAATAAAGACGGGCTAATTGGACTGTACTCTTATCTCCAAATCCTTGGCTTTTATAAGTTAAATGCCAAACTGCCAAATTGTATAAAAAGCGGCTGTCTAATTCTGCAACCGGATTCCATTTCTTTTTAATAAGCTCTATTTCATTATTTGCTTCATCAATAGAATCTTTATCAGCAAGTAATAGAAGTGCTATAGCTTTACTGAGCCTGATACGATTTGCTACAGGTTCATCTATTACTCTTTCAAGTGCAGAATTATAATTCAGAATAGCCTTTCTTTGTAAATCAATCTTTATCTTCCCTTGCTCCTCTCGACCTTTAGTACTGTAAGTATCAGCTAAGTTTTCATAAGGCTGATACCAATTAGGACAAAGTTCAATTGCTTGCTGTAAGTCCTCAATTGCTAATTGATAGAAGAAGTTACCGTGCGTTTGTGCACTGGCATAGTTAAGCACTCCAAAAAAATTGTGTATTTGCCCCTGATATCGTTTTCGATCTTGACCTAAAGGTACTTTTACTACCATTTCTCTTCTAGACAGTTCAAGAGCTAGCCAACGAGCTACTGGTCTCAACAAAGTAATGTAACGATCTTTGATAGTCAACTCAGGCAAAACAACTTCTGAATCTACAGCTTTCTTGCTTTGTGGTTCCCAGATGGTGTAAAGCCGAGGAACTAATTCTCCTTGAATATCTGTAATTTCAATTGTCAATCCTAACTTTTCTGGAGAACTATCTTTGCTTTGAAGTAGCCCTGTTACTTTTGTGCCAAATGGCGGAAATAGAATATTGATTAGTTGAAAGATAGGACTAAGTTGTGTCGGTGCAAACTCCTTAATAGAAGCCAAAAGGCTAGTTAGGCGTTGATCAGAAGTCGCTTGTGGTAGGGGAGACACATCAGAGGGACGATATCTTTCTGGACCAACACACCTGACATGCTCTTTAACCCTTTGCCGGACTCCTTTAATTTCTCGTATCAGTTCTTGTCGTGCTAACTGAGTCAGCCCTGGCAATACTTTGCTTAACTCATCTTTACCAGATGCGTCAGCAAAGTTTTCAATTACTAACTCCGGTCTGCGGCGAAGCATGAGCCACAATAATCTTTGGAGTAGAACAAGACTAAATAGCAACGCTCCCACTTTAACTACAACAGAAATAACTGTCGTGGTGGCGTTGTTAAAGCTCTCTAACTGCTTCCCAAAGTTCTCAATATCAGTTGTTGTAGTCCACGTAGCAGGTGAGGATGTTGCTGTAGGTTGTGGTGAAGGACTTACGGGGAGACTAGGCGAAGGGTTTTGAGCCAGTACCGAGTTGGGTGGCACTAATACCAATGCGGTAATCAGACAAGCACGAGCAGCACGATGCATTCTTCCTTTACAAAGCCACTAATCCCAACAGGGTACTAATTTCTACCTAGTTTTAACCCAGCAAGACAACACTTGCTTAGAATCTTACAAAATATTCATCTCTAAACATTTGTACTATTATGATGATTGTATTATTGACTGAAGTGCAAACTGAAATCCAACGCTACACATAGCGTTTAGTTTCGTACTGATTTCATATATGGTGTGAAGATGGTATAAGTTAGCATTCTGTTCGTTCTACAGCTTCTGGTCGTTGTTTCAGTCTTTATTAAAATTCCTGTCTAGAAAATAATTGCGATGCCCAAGTGGAAGCTCACCACTGAATTTACCTTTGATGCCGCTCACTATATCCGGGACTACGACGGTCCATGTGGGCGGATGCATGGGCATACCTATAGGGTGCGGATTGAGGCAACCTCCAGCCAGCTTCATGCCTCGGAGTACTGTCCTCATCCTGTTATGGTTGCTGATTTCCGCACACTGCGTTGGGCAAAGCAAGACTTACTCAAAGGAGGGTTTGACCACTCAGTTCTGAACGAGGTTCTGCCCGAAGGCTACGAAACCACTGCCGAGATGATCGCCCAATACATTTACGACAAGACGAAAAAGCAATTACCCCCGGATGTGAAGCTGAAGGTCGCTGTGTCTGAGACTCCTAACTCTTGGGCGGAGTATGAGGACGACTAGGAGCAACCGTTATGACAAGCTTGATTCCCGCTACCCCAACTTCTAAAACAGCCTCAGCAGTCCTGCCAGTAGTGGAAACCTTCCATTCAGTCCAAGGTGAGGGAGTCTGGGCAGGCACGAACGCCTTCTTTATTCGGCTAGCTGGATGTGACGTGGGCTGTCCCTGGTGTGACACTAAGCATTCCTGGAATGCGCGTCGCCATCCTCAACGCCTCACTACCGACCTGATTGCGGAAGCTAAAGCAGCAAATCCGGCGATCGTTGTCATTACGGGTGGCGAACCCCTGATGTATGACCTCTCTTCTCTCAGCAATGGGTTGAGAGCCGCAGGGCTGCGAGTCCATCTAGAAACCTCTGGCGCACATCCCTTCAGTGGCAGCTTCGACTGGATTACCTTCTCCCCTAAGCGATCCAAGCCTCCTCACGAAAGCATTTATCCACGAGTCAGTGAACTGAAGGTCGTAGTTTCTGAACAGGCTGATTTGACCTGGGCAGAGGATCAGGCAACCAAAATCCCAACTGATGCAATCTGGCTCCTCCAACCAGAATGGGGCACACCTGATAGCTACTCGCTCATCTTCGAGTACGTTCTCAGCCACCCAGAATGGAGAATCAGCTTGCAGACCCACAAATTCACCAATATTCGATGAGGGTAAAAACTATGGCTCAGGTTGACTTATCCCCTCGTGAACTCTCCATCATCCTCGCGTCGCTGGAGTATTGGGCTGATAACCACGACGATGATGATCCCTATGACCAAATGAGCGAGGACATGGAGCAAGAAACGTTTGGAGAAGCCGGACAACCTCGCAATGATGAGATTGGTCAACTTTACCGCAAGCTCTATCAGTTTGATAGCGGTGTCCAACCCGTTTGGCGATCGCGCCGCTAATGCCCCTTTACCATGAGGTGAACTATGAGTGCCCCCAAAGCTGTTGTTTTGTTGTCTGGTGGTCTGGATTCAGCAACCTCTGCTGCCCAGGCGATCGCTGACGGTTACGAACTGATTGCCCTGTCGCTCCATTATGGTCAACGCCACGATCGCGAACTAATTGCCGCTAAACGGGTGGCTGAGCATCTAGGGATCAAAGAACACTTCGTGGTGGATGTGAACCTGGCAAAGTGGGGTGGTTCTGCTCTCACTGACCAGGCTGTAGACCTGCCCACTGACGGTGTGAAGCCTGGTGTCATTCCCATTACCTATGTACCAGGACGGAATACGGTCTTTCTGGCGATCGCTCTTTCCTTAGCAGAAGCCAAAGGAGCGGAAGCAATTTATTTGGGGATCAATGCCGTGGACTACTCCGGCTACCCTGACTGCCGACCGGAGTACCTGGACGCTGTTCAGCATCTTGCCACTCTCTCTTCCAAGGCTGGATTAGAAGGAAATGCGCCTAAGCTCGTTGCTCCATTGGTGATGGATTCCAAAGTAGACATTGTGCAACGGGCATTGCGATTGGGCTTACCCATCCAACTTACCTGGTCTTGCTATCAGGGAGACGATGAACCCTGTGGGTTGTGTGATTCCTGCCGAATTCGCGATCGTGCCTTGATTGAGGCAGGCAGACCAGACTTAGCAACGTCGATTGGACGGGGACTGTATAACCAGGAATTAGCCCCCTCCGTTCCGGTATCCTAGTCATTTGGTCGCTGTTTGTAAGGAGCTTTAATGCCCCATCCTCGTGTTCTCGTTGTTACCTCCTGTACTGGAGAAAAATGTGCTAAGCCTGAAAATCAACTGACTCTGGCAGACTTCAAAGATCCGGAACAGCTTCAGCGACGGGAAGCAGAGTTAGCCGAGTTTGTTTGTGCTGCCGGGAAAATGTATACGGGGATGCAACACCTTCGACTCATGGAGGGCGTGCAACTGCTGCGCCAGTCCTTAGGGCAGGATGCAGTAGATGTCGCGATTTTGTCAGCAGGGTACGGGCTGGTTGAAGAGAACCGGGCGATCGCTCCCTACGAGGTCACCTTTAACGGGATGAAGGGGTATGAGGTGGATTCGTGGGCGCAACATCTGAACGTGCATGAAGCCTTGGAGCAAGCCGTGCAGGGCTACGACCTGATATTTCTCCTGCTTGGTGACAACTACTTACGAGCTATTAAGTTACCTGTTGAAACCAAACCAAACCAAACCATTATCGCCCTGACCTCACAGGGAAGTGCCAAACTCGTTAAAGGGCTGTCTGCCAAAACCTTTGTACTCCCTCTAACAAACCAGGATGCCCAGAAGTATTCCTACGGTTTGGTTGGATTGAAAGGTTTCCTATTTAAGCGGTTTGCAGAGACAGCTAGTAAAGATTCGGATTGGCTACCAAAGGTTTACCAAACTCCAGAGCTATTCACCGAAACTTTAGTTCAGGCGATCGCGCAACTTGAATTGGCGTTACCTGAAGTAGTGGCGCAACCTAAACCAGCTAAAGCATCGAAAGCAAAAACAGCAAAGACCTTAGAAGTAGAAGACGAAGATGTAGAAGATAGTGAGTTTTTGCCCATTCCAGAAGTTCCTGCGGCTGCCAACTTACACTTAGGAATGCAGTACTTCATCCCCGAATGGGACGACCATGTAGACCCAGGCTACGACTTCTTAAACAATCGCTTGACTCCAGGTCGCGATCCCTATGCCGATGAAGTTTATGCTCACCAAATCTATCCCACCCCTAACTATGACGGGATTTTGGTCTCGAAAGTTGTCGTCGATAGCAGTAAGAAGAAGCGAGCCAGAGTGGAGATTGTAGGCATTCACAACTTCATTCGCTTTCCTGGGAAGGTGATGGGAGACTGCGGTGCGTTTGGATACATCAAAGAGGATGTACCTCCTTACAACACAACTGAAATTTTGGATTATTACCAGAATTTAGGCTTTGACTTTGGCGTAAGCATTGACCACCTGATCGTAGGACCTTTCGCGCAACCTGGAATTCGCGAACGACGCTATGAACTGACGAAGCGAAATGCTCAAGACTTTCTTAAGAAGCACCAGATGGGAGGATACACGTTTACCCCCATTGGAGTGGCTCAAGGTTGGAGTCCAGAAACCTATGCAGAAGCGGTCAAGGACAATATCAGCATGGGTTATGACTACATTGCGTTGGGTGGACTTGCCCGTGCCACCAGCAAAGAAATTATTTCTATCCTGGCGGAGATTCGTCCTCACCTAACTGACAAAACTCGTTTGCACCTGTTTGGGGTAGCACGCATCAATGCAATTCCTGTATTTCGTCATCTGGGAGTTACCAGTTTTGACTCTGCGAGTCCTTTGCGTCGTGCTTGGTTAGGTTCGGGGGCTAACTACCATACTCTTACAAGCAAGATGTACACAGCCGCTCGGATTCCACCAGTCGATAGTCATGGAGTAAGGATCAAACGGTTGCTAGAAGCAGGTGTGTCGGATCAAGATACGCTGAGGGGAATGGAGCAATCGGCTCTGAAGGCTCTGAGAGAATTTGATGCGGGAACTTTAGGCTTAGAAGCAACATTAGAGGCGTTACTTACCTATGATGAACTACTAGAATTGCCCCGCGATGGTAAAGTAGACCCGATCGATCAGGCAAAGCGTCGGGTCAAGCATGAGCGGATGTATCGGGATTTGCTCCAAGACAAACCTTGGAAGAACTGTAATTGTGTGATCTGCGAAGAAATCGGTGTTGAGGTGATTATATTTCGAGGGAACGATCGTAATCGTCGCAGAGGTTTTCACAATACCTATGTGTTCTACAAACGGTTCCAAGAATTGCTGCGACAATTGAAAGACCCCTTAACGAACGGTAGCCAGCCTAGTACGGATAATTTGGCTCCGTTGGTAGCTCCAGATGGCGTAGTCTAGCAGCAGCTATGTTGTGAGTTGTGTTTAATGTTAGGAATCCACAACAATTACGGATTTACCTGCTCGTGCTTAATAGCAAGCTTCATCTAATACATACCAAAATTTAATTTGTTTCCGGAAGTAAGTCTTGAGAATCAGTATCCCAAGAAGTAAACTCTAGAAATAAACTCCCAATAAAATATTTAGGAGTGTACTAAGTGGCAGATACATCTGATCTAAAGATCATGATTGACATCAGCCAGGTAGATCCCGACCTGGAGCCAGAAGAACTGGAAAGCCTGACAGATAGCCTGAAGAACGAAATTTCAGAATTAGTAGAGGATGCTGAGTTAGTTCGAGAGTCAGAGATTCCGGAGGGAGGCAAACCTGCTCTAGCAGGTTTTGTGCTGGGGATATTGAAAACGGAGGTGAGTGTCAAGAATATCCAGGCATTAATGGGAGTTTTGCAGGATCGATTTGGGTCTAAACCGATTGAACTAACGGGTGAAAAGAATGGCAATAAGTTTAGTATCAAAGTGGGCAAGCCAGAAGATTTGGATCAGGCAGTAGCAGCATTTCAGAAATTGGCTGAGGCGGTTGAGTAAGCGGTTATTTCAGAAATAAAGAGCAAAACCGATGGCAAAAGTAGCACTCCTGATCGGTGTAACCGATTACAAAATTGAAGGTAGCAATTTAGGTTTTACCAATCTACCCAGTGCGAAGCTGGATGTAGAAGGGATGAAACGGATTCTGGAATCTCCAGATTTGGGGGCTTTTGATGAAGTGGAATCTCTGCTGAATCCTACATATTCGGAAATGAGTGGGGCTATAGAGGATTTTTTAGGCAAGCCTCAGAAGAATGATACTGTCCTACTTTATTTCTCTGGACATGGTGCAAAAGACGGAAAGCGGAGATTGTATTTTGCTGCGAAAGGAACGGTAAAGAATGAGAAAGATCAATTAAAGATAACAACGGCTGTATCTTCTCAAGTTGTTAGTGAACAACTGGAAGACTGCAAAGCTACAAAAAAGATTATGATTTTGGATTGTTGCTTTAGTGGCGCGATCGATCCCAATGCTAAAGGTGATGATACATCAGAGGTCTTAGAATCATCGCTATCGGAAGCTAAAGGAAGTATTATTCTTACGTCTTCTAGTTCTACTGAGATCTCCTACGGTGATGCAACTCAAATGTCGTTTTATACACGCTACCTCGTTCAGGGAGTTGAGAGTGGTGAAGCCGACCGAGATGCTAATGGTCAGCTTTCTATCAGTGAATTGCACGCTTATGTGACAGCGAAACTGCGAGTAGAAAAAGCAACGATGAATCCTAAAGTTTTCCTTCCACGGGAAGAGGGATTTTATAATGCTCCATTTATTAGCGTGCCGATCACTGACCCCAGACAAGCATATCGCAAGAAGGTAAAAGATTACATAGACCGGGGATTGGCAAAACAAGGAAAGTTTGATTTCAACATGGAACAGGTGCTAAAAAGTGACCGAGATCAGATTAACCAAGTCAGTAAATCTGAACTTTCACTAGACGATGCTAAAGCAATTGAAAACGAACTTTTACATCCGATTCTACAACGTCTGAAGAATCTAAGCGACTATAGAAAAGCTTTTCGTGAACATCTGGAAACTCAAACACTAGATCAGTCTCACCAAAGCCTAAAGCTATGGCGAGAGAATGTCTTGAAACTGACCGATGCAGACGTCGCTGAGATTGAGCAAGAGGAGCGGCAACGGCAAGAACAACTCAAACGGGAGGCGGCTGAACAGCAACGGCAGGCGGAAGAGGAGGAAAGACAACGGTGGCAATCCGAGCAACTAAGGCAACAGCAAGCAGCAGAGGCGGACAGACTAAAAGGGAATTATGCCCACTTAGAAGCTCTGCTGAAGGCAGAAAACTGGCAAGAGGCAGACCAGGAAACCGTTAAGCAGATGTGCCAGATCATGGGGCGACAGCAAGAAGGCTATCTAAAAGTTGAGGATGCTGAGCAGTTTCCCGGTGCTGACATGCGGGCGATCGATCAACTTTGGGTGAAGTATAGCAACGGCAAGTTTGGCTTCAGTGTTCAGAAAGAAATTTGGCAGCAGTGCAATACCCCCACGAGCTTTGATCTGGAGAAGTTTGGGAAAGAGGTGATGTGGCTGAAGTTTGTAAATGAGTGGAAATGGAAGATTTACCGTGAATTAACTTGGGATATCTCTGCTCCCAAGGGACACCTCCCGTCGTGGAGAGGGCTCACGACGGGGAGACGTCATGAGGGGCTAGCATTCGTGGGGAGCGGTATATGGGCGAGGTGGGCAGACGGGGAGGGGTTCCCAGGGGAGAGGATGGAGGCTCTTCTCTCACGCATTGCAGCAGAAGCAGAAAAAGGGAATTATGCCCACTTAGAAGCTCTGCTGAAGGCAGGAAACTGGCAAGAGGCAGATCAGGAAACCTTTAAGCAGATGTGCCAGGTCATGGGGCGACAGCAAGAAGGCTATCTAAAAGTTGAGGATATTGAGCAGTTTCCCTGTGCTGACATGCGGGCGATCGATCAACTCTGGGTGAGGTATAGCAACGGCAAGTTTGGCTTCAGTGTTCAGAAAAAAATTTGGCAAGGGTGCGGTAGCCCTACAGAATATAATAAGCAGTGGGAAAAGTTTGGGATAGAGGTGGGGTGGCGATCGAAGGGGATGATGGGACGGGGGGCATCGTGGAAAGGGTGTGGCGACTTAGCTTTTACCGTAGGTGCTCCCGTGGGACACCTCCCTTGGAGGGTGGGTTTTGGAGATTGGGTGGTGAGGGGTGAGGTGGGAGAGGTAGGGGTGGAAGTGGAGTGGTGTAGTCTCTTCTCTCGTGTACGAAGATGTAAACTGTAGCATTTAACAGTTTTAGTCGTTCCTAGAATTTGTAATAGCCTGCTTTTTTAATGGGTTACCTACATTTCAGCCCTTCATTACCTGGTATCAAATTAAGGTTTTGATGGGGTCATTGCAAATTGGAGGTTGTAGCAATTTGCCTCAATAAATTTCTTTGCCACCTCATGGATTTTTAAAGGAACTGTCCACTCATCCCACAGGTTTATCTGTCCTGAGCTGATTTTCTGGGGTTTACCCTTCTTCTTGATCTTTTCTAGCAACCGACTTTCCAATACGTTTTCTTTTCCGGTTTTGGTTTTGGTCTATACCTTTGACAAAGCTTACGATAAATTGCTGTATAGAGTTTCAGGGTCTTGCCTAATGCTAAAAACGCTGGATGCTATTGAGTGATCCCATCATTGGTGAGACGATCATAAGTGCCATAGTTGCTGAAATCGTAAAGCCATCCCTGCTGCATGTTCGTAGCTTTATGACTGCTGTGAATGTATCGCAACGTATTTAATACCCTGCAAGTATCGGTATTGGCAGACAAGACTCGATCGCATTACTCCATCAGTTCACTTTTTGCAGCGCATCCACTTTCTCTTTTTATAGAACTTTCAGAAGTCGTTCCAGTGCTGGAAAAAGTTGCTGAATCGTACGATCGCTCATCTCTCTAAACCTCTCCTCCAACCAAGCTCTCTGTTCCATCACATCAACAGGGCTAGGCGATAGAAATAGAGGTTCTTCTTTGAGATCCGTATAGCTGTAGGGTCTAAAAAACTTGCAGATCCTTAAAGCTTTATCGGAGTCTGGAAAAAATTTACCACTAGCCCACCGAGAAACAGTGGTTGCGTCAACCCCGATCGCCTGAGCAAATTCTTGTTTGCGCCCCTTCTTTAGCTCCTTCACCGACCGAAGCAAGTATCTTAGGTTCTCCTCGTAGATGCTAATGCCGCTTTGATCCAGTAAATTTGTTTGCCAAAATGCCACAACGTCATCTTCGGGCAAATTTAGCTGGTTAGCGATCGCCTGCAATTCCTCCTGACGCAGTTGTTCTTCCCCCCGAAGAAGCCTTTCTGCCCTCAACAGGTCGCAGCCTAACCAGTTAGCGAGTTTGTTTGCCCAGGTTTGCCTGGGTTCATTCTCCCGCCATAAGAGAAAACACAAGTTTTGCGAAGTTGATCCGTCAGGCATAGGGTATCACACCACTGCCCATAGTATCTTCTTATAGATTATTAGCGTAAATAGAGTTGTGCGCTAATTTTCTGACATTATTATTAGCGTAAGCGATGGGCGTTGTGAGATGGTAGCAGACTTACAGCTTTCTCCTTGGGAGAGTTCCCTTTCCCAAGCACAGCAGGAGATTCTGCAAAGCGGCTTGTTGACTTCTGGCTTCAACTGCATTCTTCAGATGCCAACAGGTAGCGGCAAAACCTGGTTGGCAGAGCAAGCGATCGCTCATACTCTCAACCAAAACCGTCGTGCTATCTATCTCACTCCCCTCCGTGCCCTTGCTAGTGAGTTAACAACTCGGTGGCAGAAGCGTTTTGCGCCCAATCAAGTTGGCATCTTTACCGGAGATTATGCCAACAGTAACTATCCGGTCTCCTACCAAAATGCTCAATTGCTGGTCATGACCCCAGAAAAGCTAGATGTCTGCACCCGTAATTGGCGTAATCACTGGTCGTGGCTTCCTGATGTCGATTTAGTTGTTGTAGATGAATTCCATTTATTAGGGGACTCTAATCGGGGTGCGCGGCTGGAAGCTGCTTTGCTCAGGTTTATGCGCCTTAATCCGTTCGTCCGGGTCATTGGTTTGTCTGCCACATTGGGAAATCGGCAGGAGCTTGCTGACTGGCTACGAGGACTCGACTACTGCTCCAATCAACGGGTTGTTCCTCTCCAATGGAATGTGGTGCGATACAAACGAGCGCAGGACAAGCCTGATCTCCTCATTGGAGAGCTTCAGCGCAACTTGGCGACTGGCGGAAAAAGCCTAGTGTTTGTTCAGAGCCGCAGACGGGCTGAGTGGCTGGCTCAAACGTTACAAGAAGCAGGCTTTCATGCGGCTCATCACCATGCTGGACTCGATCGCTCTTCTCGTAGCCAAATAGAGACACAATTCCGAAACGGGAACCTGGATGTCCTGATCGCCACGGCAACTTTGGAAATGGGTTTGAACTTACCTGCACGTCAGGTTGTACTTTATGACCTACAAGGCTTTGATGGAACTGACTTCGTACCCCTTCCAGTAAACAATGTCTGGCAACGAGCAGGTCGGGCAGGTCGTCCGGGACTAGATCCTGTTGGGGAAGTGGTTCTTCTTGCTCCCGTTTGGGATCGGCAGGCAGACCACTATGCCAAGGGACAGTTTGAGCCGATACGGTCTGGACTTAGTTCAGCGATCGCCCTAGCTGAGCAAGTGATCACCGAGATTGCCAGTGGACTATGCCGCACGCACGCTCAACTGGAGGCTGTTTTTAGCCGAACATTGGCAGCAGTGCAGAACAGACTGTCTTCAATTGATCGAGTAGTCGATGAAATGTTACAGGCTGGGATGCTGGTGCAGCAGGAAGTTTCTGGCTATCTTCAGGCAACACGATTAGGCTTCATCGCAGTACGCCACCTGATTTCCCCTGCTACCGTTCAACTCTTTCAGAGAGTTTTTCAGGAATACCCAGACCTAACGTTTTTAGATTTGCTCCTTATTGCTGTTAGCAGCATCGACTGCCAACCACTGATTCCTGTCGATTACGAGCAGCTAGATGAACTGGCAACAGCCCTCTCCACCGAACCCTCCGTTCTTCTGACGTTGCCCCAACAGGAGTTGAGCCAGCTACTTGGGATCGATGGCAAACAGCTTTTAGCTGCTATGAACACGGCATTGGTAGCCCGTACTTGGACTCGGTTAGGAGACGCAGAGCAGGTTGCAGAAATGCGAGGCTGTTATGCCTTTGAAGTGCAATGCCTATGCGACTCGGTTCAGCGGTTGCTCCTGGCGATGAAGGCGATTCTGCAAGTTTTGGAATCAGAAAAAGCGATCGCACAAGATCCAGAACGGGTGCCACTGATTGAACGAATTGGAGCACTGGAAAGGATGGTTAGTGGTGGGTTAGATGAGGGTGCCGCAACACTAACCTTAATTCGAGGAATTGGCGCAAAAACAGCAAAACGACTCAAGCAAGCAGGAATTGCTGATATCGAAGATTTGGCGTTAGCAGAGCTAGAGGAATTAGTAGCAATCCCCGGAATCTCAGAAAAGCGGGCAACTCAGTGGCTAGAGCAGGCTTTAGAAGTTGTGGGTAGCCACTCATCTGCCTTCCGCTACAGAGAGGAGCCTACCCAAAATCTACTGACTCGAACTCAATTTCCGATTGACATTGACCCCTATCGGCTACGTCGGGCAATGGATTTGAGAATTGTGAACCGAGAAGGAACATCCTTCAGAGTAGTGGGCGGAACCGATCCGCACACGGTCACAGTTTCCTCAAAAAAACAAGGATGTGATTGTCCTGATTCGGCTAAAGGGCATACCTGCAAACATATTCTGGCTGTACTGCTGCATCTGGGCGATAAGACTATACGGAACTTAGTACAAGCCCTATCTAATTCCGTCGCTTGTGGGTTAGACCTGTTACAGCTATGGGTAGGAACACCTTTAGGCTCTGTGAGGTGGGGTTAATGGCAATGCAAGCACCTGCGGCTAACTTGAAAAGGCGATCGCTCAAAACTCGACGGGGAGATATTCCTTTTCCTGCCTATGTTCCTGTGACGACCTTTGGCGACAAATATCCATTAGATAAGCTAATCCAGCCTTACCTACCTCGATTAGCTTCAGCCATCATGGTTAGCTACCACTACGCCAAGGAGGTCTCGGTAGACAAACTGCCCCGGTTGCCCTTATTTGTTGATTCTAGTGGTTTTGCAGCCCTCTTTGCTGGCACAGAAATCTGCGAGCAGGACGGATTAGGCGTTTTGAAGATTCCGCAGGGTGAGGGTTCAGAAACAGTTCATCCACGGGACGTGCTGACGCTGCAAGAGGCGATTGCTGATGTCGCCTTTACTCTGGATTTTCCGATTCCACCCAGTCTAGAGTTAGCTGAAGCTCGAACCCGTCAACGGCTGACCATTGCCAACGCTCACTGGGCACTCCAAAATCGACGCAGACGAGACTTACCTCTCTACGCCTGTATCCAAGCATGGAATGTGGATTCGGCAAGAGACTGCGCGAGGAAGTATGCAAAAGCGGGTTTTGATGGAGTAGCGATCGGGGGATTGGTACCCAGAGCAAAGGATCACTCGCTCGTGCTATCAATAGTCGAAGTCGTGCGTAGTGAGATTGGAGAGTTGCCTCTGCACGTACTGGGGTTGGGCAACCTTGAGCTTGTTCGGGATCTCTATAAAGCTGGCGTAGACTCAGTAGACAGCAGTTCCTACGTCAAATATGCTGCCGATGGCAAACTGTTGGCTAATCCAGCTTTTCAGCTTGCGGACCCAACCGTGACCGATCGCCTGCATTTAGCTCTTTGCAACTTGGCAACTGCGACTGGAAAAACCTTACCCCTTTCAACGTCAGAAATTCTCTTTTCAACCTTTTCTACGGAATCCCGCTCATCGTGAGACCCATCCATTGCGGTACATCAGGCACTTTCCAAACCCCTAACGGGATAACTTGGGCTGACCTGGATTTGGAACCTCACTGGCAGAAGGCGATCGCTATCCTAAATCCTGGAACCCAACCTCGCCCAGCGCAAGTTCTAGCTTTGGGGGAGCAGAAGATCCTGAAGCATTCCCGCAATCTGATTGTTTCGGCTCCAACCAATAGCGGTAAGAGTTTGCTTGGCTTGTTGGTATTGCTTGATGCTGTGAGGCGAGGAGGTCGAGCATTGCTGTTAGAGCCGCTAAGGGCATTGGCACGAGAGAAGGCAGACGAACTAGAAAGCGTATCAGATGCTCTTGGTTTGGAGTTGGGAATAAAGCTGTCGGTGCAAATCTCCACAGGCGATTACCGTTTAGAGGATGAACTGCTTTCAGACCCGCCCCCCGGAGGAGAAATCATCGTTGCGACCCCAGAACGAGTGGAAGCTTTACTCCGTAACCCTGCCAATGCCGAATGGCTAAAAACAATCAAAGCTGTTTGTGTCGATGAAGCTCATCTAATCAGTTCCCCGCAACGAGGACTGACGCTAGAGTGCTTGATTACGTCCCTCCTCTGCCTTCAAAACCCACCCAGACTGGTTCTCTTGTCAGCAACCTTAGGTGATTTGGAACCTGCTCAAACCTGGTTAGCTCCCTGCGATGTGGTGCGTGTGGAGGAAAGGCAACCACCTCTGGACAAGTGGGCGATCGCCCTTACCGAAGATGATGATGCGAACGATACCGTTCTTTCCTTGACTGCCAACCACTTACAAGACCAGAAGGCTCAGATCCTGATTTTTGTTTACCAAACCCGATCGACCCAACATTTAGTAAAACTGCTGAATGACAAGTTGGGCACTACATTAGGAGATTTAGGGGCTTTGGCGTATCACGCCCAAATGAGCCAACAGCAACGGGAGAAAGTTCGACAAGCGTTCCTGGCTGGACAGTCCAGGGTAATGGTAACAACAATGGCTCTGGCATTAGGAATCAATCTGCCTGCGACCCACGTACTAATTCGGGACAATACCTTTCCAGGAGTCGGTCGGCTGAGTACATCTGAGTTACTGCAAATGATGGGTAGGGCAGGACGAGGTGATCGCCCCGGAACGGCTGCTGTGCTAGTGCGCCCGAAAGACGGGTGGCGGGTTGAGGAATTAGTGACAGCCCTCCAAACAGAGGAACTTCCCTCGTTGCAGTCTGCTCTGGAAAAAGGGACGGGTCGTCCCGTTCAATCTGGTGAGATGCCAGCGATCGCTCCCCAAGTGGCTGCCCTACTGTCTCGTTGGCATGAGCGAGGAACGACAACAGAAGAGTTGAAGACGTTTTTGGGGCGATCGCTAGGTGGGCAAAACTTAGTGAATCAGGTTGATCAAGGATTAGCCTGGTTAGAAGGTCATTGGCTGGCGTATCGGGAACCAGAACAAGGACGGTACTTTTTGACGGTGCTGGGCAAGAAGGCAACTCGCGCGGTTCTGCCGTTGCCCATTGCAGCCAGCTACGCCCAACTGCTACGGGATTTAATGAGCGTTGATCCAGATGATGAGTTACTGAAGCAGTGGCGATCGCTCGATCATTTGCTGATCTTGAATCTTCTGTCCGAACGTCCACCTAACTTAAGGCGTTACAGTGCCAAACTTATGCAACAGGTAGATGCTTGGTGCGAAGCACATCCTGCCCAAACCCCATTGCTCTTCCGAAAGTGGATTTGGGGACAGCCTAGCAACTCTCGTGCTTCTGAAGTGCTAGGGTCACTAGGGCTACAGGCTCCCAAAAATGGCAAAGAAGCTGAGGAATGGGCACATCGAACTGGCTACCTCGCCATGTTTCGGTCAATTGTCTTGTGGGAGCGATCGCAGGGACTCAAGCTCGAAGAAGTGGAGCGTCAATTCAGTGTCCAGGGCTTAGAAGGAATTGAGGAACGTTGGCGTGATGAGTTGCTATGGCTACTGGCTGGATTAGCAAAACTATTGGACGTTCGCACGTTCTACTTTCACCTTAAGGGTAACTGCCAAGCTGACTTGAGACGAGTGAAAAGAATGAAGCTTTGCTTGAAGCAGATGGAAAACCAGATTTACAAGTTGCAGGAACAGTTGAAGTATTGTTCTCCTCTAGGTTCTTTACTATATGAAATTCGTAGATTTGCTTCTCAAGGCAACATCAAAACCAAAGTTGGTTTCCAGTCGATTCGCAAGCTAGAAGAGGCTGGGATTGTTAGCTTAAAAGAGTTAATTTCTGTAGAGATTGAGGATTTAATGAAACTGGGAATTCACCGTAGACTAGCTGAGCAGGTTAAGACGTATGTGCGGCGACGGTTGGGGTAGAGATAGATAGAAGTGAGGGGAAAAAAGCTGTTTAGAAAAGGAAATAGTGTGAGTGCTTATGTAGAGGAAAAAGATGGGTTGAATTGGCTAGGATTTTCAACTGAAGAAATGGATATATGTTTTGCACAACTTCAATTTCAAAAATAAAAGTCAAAGTAATTGAGCAAGATTTTTCAGTTGCTCAGAAAATGCAAATCTGCTTTGATTTTAAGAGAAGTTGTTTTAGAGAAAGCCAATACGCTTAGACGTAACAGTACTCCATATTCATCCATTAAAAGTAATCAATGGTAATTGTCAATTTACAGAAATATAGATGTTCTATATATAGAGCTAATGAAACAATAGCTTTAAATCTATTGATCATCTAATGTAGGGGAGAAACTCATAATCCCGACGCTACTTAAATCTTCTAAAAATTTTTCGCTCTGCTCAGAACCTGTTGAAATACTGTTTTGAACAAGGGTTGTAATATGAAGCCTTTTTGCAAGAATACCTGCAAGAGCTTCATAAAAACGAGCAGCAAAAGCCTTATCTCTTTTTAATTTTCTGTTCAATCGGGAACAAGGAATTGCCCAAACACACGAATCTTCTGTAGCTATAACACTAGCGGAAGGTGGATATCCTTGTACGAAGGACATTTCTCCAACTACATCACCTGGTTGTAACAGTGCAACTTTACGGTCAGGCAAAGCACTAATTCGGACTTCTAATTCTCCTTCTAAGACAATATATAACGCATCAATAGTTTCACCTTCGATAATTAAATTGTCACCTTCCAACAAAGACTTGCTTTTACCTGTACTAATAAGCCATGCACGAGCATTACTGTCTAGCTGTTTCCAACCTCTTAACACTGAAATTACAGTTTGCTTACTTGTATCTAAACCAGTAGTGTGATTTAACTGAAAAATCTGCTGTTGCCGAAGTAATCTTCTGGTCTTTTTAATAGCAAAGAATGCTGTCCCCAGGAAGAATACGAGGGTGATTGTAAAACCTGAAGGATTACCACCTGTAAGTATAAGTATGGAAAAAACGCCAATAGTTCCTAAAATCAAGTTTTCTAAGATAGGAGCTAGTCTTTGATTTCTTATAACAGGAAATGAAATTTGCTTATGTCCTTTCATTGCAGAAATGACCATTCAACTACCTCTTTTCTTCGACTTAGTGAAAGACTTTAGTATGCCACCTGAAGCACGTCCCAAAACAGTGCCCGCAATACTTATCCAAAGCAGGAAATCAGAACCAACAATTGTGTAGCAAGCGTAACGGTTAACATTTAGTGGACTTATATCTTGACATACTTCAAAACTGGAAAAATGCAGCCCAAGAAGTAATTTACCAATTAGGTCAGGCAATTGAAGGATTAGAGCATAGGCAATAGTTTCCTGTACTTCCTCCCATACTTGACGGGTCATCTCCTCTCCCATTAGAGAGATGGCTAAAAAATACATCGGTTCTTTGATACTGAAAATTACTTTCTTAACGAATTTTCCAGCTGCGGTATTCGCTTCTTTATTTGCTAAGGGGTCAGGAATTTCTTGTTCAAACTCGTTTGATGCTACCTCTGTATTATTTGGTTCTGAAGTCATTGCAAATTTAGGTGGTTAACCACGAGTACATAGAGTTTTACGCTGTTCTGAGAGTTAAATCTCTCAAAACTCTTACCAACAAAAGTTTGTTGCTCTACGTCCAAATAACCACACTTTTTCTTTGATTGCCAATAAATAGTGGGAAATTTACAAACAACTACATATAGATGAGTAGTATGCTAAGACAATCGCTTTTTCTTTTCCCTCCCATCTGATTAGGTAATATGTACTCTACTCGTACTCTGTCATGTTTCGTTAGGCTCGTGTAGAAGCTCTTGCACTAACAAAGACTTCTACATCTAATGAATAACGAACTGCCGAATCAGCCAACCTAAGAACACTTATCACTGTAGGCAAATTATAAACACTACATTTTGGTCTGCCAAGAGTTAATGTGCTGATATTGCAGTATCTTGACTTAAAGCTTTTGCACAATACATTAGTACTAAAAGTAAACCAGGTTAATGCTTCTTGTTGCTGCCATTTTCCCTAGCTCAAAATCTTACTCAAGTAACTTCAAGACTAATACATGTGTATGGTTCTATAACTGGTTAATCAGTTGAGGAATCTCGTCAGGATAAACGATGATATCCCAGCCAGACGAGGAGAGTGTTTGGAGGTGTCGATCGCTCCAATCCCCATCCACAATCAGGGCTAACTGAGTGACTCCAGCACGGGGGGTAAAAGTTTTTGTAGCTGGATGATATTGATATTTAACACTACGTGCTCTAGCAGAGAGTTCTTTAGTTTTGTCATTAGGATGGCTAGCGTGGGCACTTTTCCAATGAATTAGAGTGCTGCCAACCTTGACGAAAGGAGTCGTTGCGCTGTTTTTGCCTGTACCCGCATATTCATTTACCCAACCTATGTAGGGAACTTTGGGGCTGTAGGGTTTGCCTTGCTTCGTCAACTCAGCCTCCAGTAGCCAAAGCAGTGGCTCAAAGTTTCGGTAGGGAATTAGCCGATCTTCCAGATTTTCTTTGATCACCCACTGTTCCACTTTAGTTCTGAGTTTTCCAATGTCCGAATGACTAACATTTTGTGCAAAGCGTTTGGCAAGCCCAGTAGCTAAAGCTTGCAAACGTTCAGGTGATAGCATCTTCTCTCGCTGGATAAATGGCGGAATCACGAAACCACCTGCCCCAAAATCTGGAACTCCTGTATCGGTCGCCAGTTGAGCAAGACCATACCCTTGAAGTCTGCCTGATTTCGCTTTCAATAAGGAAATCATAATTTCGTAAATCCAGACCTTCTCATCCCCTGCTACGCCCGATAACCCTGCTGGGTCGTTAAAGCATTGAACCAGCAATTGCTCTAGTGAATCTGGATCAGTCACCTGGTCATAGTGGTTCTCGATAAACTCTACATGAGCATCGACCCGTCCCAAATCTCGCAACGGGTTAATCCAGATACTCATCGACTGGGGAGCTTTCTGCAACACGGTTTCACAGGCTGTAGCCCCAAGCAGAGCCAAAGCTCCGTCGATTTCTTTGTCAGCCACTTTCGCACCGACCAGTGACTTCTTAAAGAAACCCAAATCCCAGGCATACTGAGGTACGTTGTCTACATGAACTCCCGTTGGTTTGTTATAGCCCGCATAAACGAGTTGCCGCAGTTGCGGTTCCAACACCAGCAGCTTACCCAGCCCACGACGAACCGATGTATTCTTGGCTTTTGGTGGATTATGAGGTTTGGCGTAATCAATCTGCATCAATGCCCATACGGGATCAAGCTCGGTTTTGCGCCGTTGCAGGGCTTGAGCAAGATCTTGAGCGAGAGAGGCGATCGCAGATGATAAACCTTGATCTGATTTCAAGCAAGTATCAAGAAAGGCAAGCTTTTCTTCTTTATTTATTAAATTTCTGCGGGCGGCTAAAGCTATCCACTCAAAGACTTTATTAGAGTATGGATAGTCATCAATATGAAATCCATAATCTACTATTTCATCAATCAATGATCTAACCATCTCTTTTTGTCTTGATAAAGCGTAGATGCTGATTAAAGCTGCTGTCGAATGCGTATGTGATTTGCCTTCAAAAACTTCAGCCAAATTACGCCACATCTTCATGTGACTATTGTGAGACGCTCCGCTTGCAGTAACTAAGATTAAATGAGATGGCTCTTCTGAATTCAAGCCAATGGTGAAATCCGGATTGATAGTGAGAGTACTGGGTTTTTGGTTCCAATAAATATTCCCTTCTATCCCTGAAATTTCTACAGCCCTTTGTAAGGCTTTGTAAACGATGACCTCAGCCAATATTCCTCTAATTTCATTCGCCATAATCTGTTCCCTCTGCCACTGCTTCTACAGCACCTCACAATTATTTAGATGAATTTAAGAAAGCTATCGCTTTGATTATGCTTGCCATACCTCCGAGGATTACTGAAACTAGGATAGATACTGCAACGATGACTTCTGTCGGACTATATCCAGTCTTGATCCACTCAAGGGACGTATCAGCAGGAAAATGATTATCTGAAATTTGGGTAGTTGAAAGGTGCTTGTTTGAAGTAGTCGAAGTCGAGTTAGTTTCAAATTGCTCTGGGTTCATCAGAAAATCCTTTCGTTGAGAATGTTATTAAGTACTTTTGAAGTCAACCTTCCCAGTCTTCACTATCAGGATCAATAGTTTCATCGCCTTTTAGCTTTGCATGTATTCGAGAGATTTCGATTTGGATATCTTGAAGAGCGTCTTGTAAAATCTCCTCATGTTTTCTCATTTCTTCGAGGACATAGCTAAGTTCATCTGTATCTTCTGCATCAATTAGTGCAATAAGATCAATGACCTCAGCTTTTAGAAGGCAACTCTTATACCTTAGAAATCTCTCTAATCGACTGATCTGGCTAGCCTCAATAGCCAACATTTCTCGTCCACGGCTTCTATGACTTCGTCCTTTAAAGACATGTTTGGTTATCTTTAACACGCCTGCATCAACCCAATCCATCAAAGTTGCTCTTTTAATCCCGTAAGATTCAAGAACATCAGGAAGTTTTTGGGGCTCAGAGGATTGGTCAAGCATTTAATGTGAACTAAATCTATGTTGACATTCTCAAATTAGCAGCAGGTAGAAAGCAGTAGTATGTAATGCTTATCTACTATAACGGTGTGTAATAGAGACACGTGACATCAAAACGTAACGGCCATCCGTTAAAACTTGTCATTCAAATATCATCTAGTTACCTCAATCTAAAGACTTGATTTCTGGTAATTTTGGAGTACTCTCCTTTGTGTAACTTGGGCAAAATGTTCGAGCGTCACAGGCAGTGCAGGTACTCTCATCCTCCGCATTTTTCTCCCACGTGGACAATACCCGCCCCTGCTGCAACTCCTTCCCCCGGCAAATTTCAATCCGGGCAACAGCATTGTCAAACTCCTGTAATGCATGAGCGATCGTTGCTTCCGACACTGGTAGAACTCGCAAAGCCCGCTTCAGTCGAAACTCAAACGGCAAAATCGGAGGCTCTTCCCCCTTACGATCTTTCCACTCCCGCAGCAACTGTTCTGTTTCACTTCCCGGTTCTGGCACTACATCCGTTTCCCCACTAGCAATCTCCTCCCGTAGTCGCCGCAGGTCTCCCTTCGTCGGCAGCAACTCATTCAGGTAGATAATCACTCCAGCCATGACGGGCAAACTATCTTCCTGTGCCTGTCGCAAGTGAGCATAGGTTTGAGCCTGCCAACCATAAATGTCCCAAAAGCTGGGCTTACCGGGGTCAATTGGCTTCTGCGACGGGCGACGCATTCCCTTGTAGTCGATAATCACCTCAAACTCACCGGGAGGCTTGAGCGATCGCGCCTTAAAATCTGTTAGAAGCTCTTTCACCAACAGATTGCCCCACAGATCCGGGTCGTAAAGCTGCACATTCGTCACAACGTCAATTACGCCCATCATCTCGTAGCGATCGGCTTCTCGGAAGCGATACTGAGCCGGAATCTGAGCAAGTGGTAGTGGTCGTGCCCCTGTCAACCGAACCTCTGCCCGATGAATCAGGGGAAACAATTGCGGTCCCAATTCGTTTACAGCCGCTTTAGCCCTGGCGTATCCTAATTCCTCCAGGTCTGTTCCCCAGGGAAAAAGCTGCTGCGCTGCTAGTCGTTTCTTGATGAGTTCGCAGATTTCGGCGATCGTCTCCTCTGACCAGGGGGGCAACTCCACTGCTCCCCTTTTCCGAGACTCATCAAATCGGCGATAGGACTCCTCTAACACTCCATGAATAAACTGACCAAACCATGCCTGTACGGGGCGAGTTGAAGGTAGTTTGCCAATGCGCGTGTATCGATATTGAAGCCCGCACCGCAGGAAGCCAAGCAAATCTCCAGTCAGACTGTAGGAAGGAAGTGCATAAACCGCAGGACGTTTAGAAAGTTGCATTAGCCCTCCTTGTTTGCTTCATCATCTGCTAACTGTCGCCAGCTATCGTCGTAGTAAAACTCACCCACTAACCCAACTGGGTTCTGAATGGGGGTTACTTTAGCTTCATCTGATTCGGCTTGTTCCACTACATATAGCCAGAATTTATCTTGCTCAACGTTCCCTGTTTCAAACTGCTTTAAGGTCATACAAACTCCACGTCTATCCCACACTCCTCGGAGTGACTTGACCTCGATGTAGCGCTCCTCGCCCGATCGCTGATCCGTTGACTTAATGTCATAACCAGCGTGATTCGGGTCAATCTCATTCATATCCTGAGGGGCACGCCCATGCTGACGCTCATACTCCATTACCCGTGCCATTCCAGCCTGGTCAATTTTTCTCGCTTCGGATTCTGTCAGTTCCGTTTCTGCATTTTTGTTCGGATCGACCTCTAACCCAGAACGGACACGAACACCGTTGCGATACTGCTGGCTCGAATATGTTGTTCTCGGTTGAGATCGTCGTCTGCTAGCACTTTTCGATCGCCCCGATCCGCTCGATTGCCTTAACCGAATGACATTGTTTCTTCTAGAAACAGAGGGAGTTAGGGGAGGTCGGCGATCCCTCTCTTCAAAATCACTTTGACCAATACCCTCAGAATCATCTTGACCAGTGGACTGAGCAGCAGGTTTTACATCTAAAATGCCTCTTCTCTGTGGGGCTGCTGGGGTGGGCTTTGCAGGCTTAATGATTGGATTGGCAGTGGGCTGAGTGGGCGTGGAGGAAACAGGAGATGAAACGGCTGGCGAGCTATTTGATGTAGATGGAGCAGGGGCAGGTTTAGGAATGGGTGGTTGTGGAGCATTGCCGTTAAAGGGTTTAGCAATTGCTTGTCCTGTAGAACTACCATTAGAGGCTGAAGTTGCGGCAGAACTTGCTGGCTCCCGCCCATTGTTACTGCTTGTTGTACCATCATCCCCGTCATCTATTGCAAACTCATCCAAGAAGTTACCATCAAAAATTTCATCAACTTCGTCTTCATCTGTTTCTTCAAACGATACTGTCACTAGAGGCGATCGCTTAAGGTGCTTAACTCGAAGCTCATCCAACAATTGTTCAATTTCGGATGGATGACTTTCAATAATTGTTTGTAGACGAGCGGTGTCAGCCAGCTTAAGCTTAAGGTTATCCAATCGCTGATTGAGGCTATCAGTGAGATAGTTACGCATCAACTTTTCGCTTTTGTAGCTGAGGTAGAACACACACTTATTTGGCTCGAAGAAGTAGTTCCCTTGCAAACCAGAAGCAATGCAGCGATCGTGTAGAAGCAAATTGGTCGTAATTGTCGCTGCCGCTTTAACCTCTACCCTTGCCAGCCAACTCAGTTCTGCTTCAATATCTAGCCCATACTGGTCTATAATCAATCGCTCTAATCCGTTGATGAATTCTGATGATCTCAACAAGTTCTGCCACTTCTGACAAAATTTGTTTGCATTCTGGTGATTTAATAACTCAATCTTTGTTGGTTTTTCAACTACATCACTCAGTAAGGATCGGCTACCTGCATCAATTGCTAGACTATGTGGCACTTCAGGATGCAAGATTTTGACTTGATCGCGACCAACGATCGCATCAAGTCGCCAGGGTGCATCAGGGATAAGAATTTGGTCGGGGGGCAATAGCAAATTATCATCTGTTAGGAGTAGCAAGTCATAATCAGCCGCAGAACATTGCTCTGTCTCTAAATCCTGTGTTAGGAGCTTTAGAACCTCGCAGACACACTTCCCGTCATCCTCGCTGAGGGAATTTCCTTTGCAGTCTGCTGCCACCTCTTCCAAAAAGGCTACATAATCACTAATATCAGGCGATTTCTTCTGACCCAATAGTTCATAAACCTGGCGAATTTGCGGTTTGTCGATCAGAATTTTCTGCCTACGTTTGCCAAAAAATGGCACTTTCTTTTGAAACGTATGTTCTGGCAACCAAAATTGTCCGTAATCCCACAAACATTCATAACCATCTAGCTGATCTCGTAACCATTGTTGCCCCTTCTCAGAAGATCCAGTGCTACAAAAGATGTTGTGAAAGTAACCATAAATGTTTTGCACTGACTTATGGAAGGCTTCATTATCAATACCGTTTCCACGAGTTTCACTCCACAAATCGATTAGTGTTTTGAAGTGATTAACAACTGACTGTTGATCAGGATAGGTACTAAACCCCAACGCTGTTTGAAATTCTTTCGATGGTAGCTTACCAATAGGAAGTAGAGGCTTCTGACTAGCTACGAGAGATCCGTAAGGACTAAAGCAGACTTCAGAACTGCGATATAGCTTATTCTGCGGAACTGTAAATGCTGGAAATCGATTAAGTTTCTCTGGATCTCTTTCAACAGGAAGCCAAGCCCGTATCTTCAATGCTTCAGCCAAAGATTTTTCGCTAGATATCTTCTTGTTTTCTAAACGATCCCAATGTTTTTCAATGTAGGTAAATATAGCTACTAAATGCTTAGCGATTTCAGATGTTACACCGTTCTGCGCTTGCTGAATTTGTCCATCTACATATGCCAATAAATCACTTGCACTAGGCGTTACCAGCATCCCTAACTTTTGGAAAAAGCCAAGCCAGTGCTCCACATTTTTGTAAATTGTCATGTCAGGAGTGTGAGCACGGTCTCCCAACACCTGTCGCACTTGATTATATGTTTTGGGGTTGTAAATAGCACTTGCTGGTCTCAAATGACCATCGGTACACCGTATTAAAGGTGCTCCTTGGACTTGCTTTTCCAAGTTAAGGCTTTGACTACGTTTCTCTAGTTCCGTTTGAGCGATACTTAAATGGTCACGTATCCACTCCAGAGCTTCTAACTGTTGATTTGACTGAAGACTGGCATAATCCTTCAGCAAGTTCTGGATCATCGTCACATGATCTAGAACAGAAACCCCCAGGAAGTCATAAAACGCTTTCCATTCTTGGCTACTTTCACTAGGTCCCAAACAGAGCAGATTTAGAGAACCAGCAACTTTAGGAGGAATGTAGCCACCAGGTATATAAACATCCTTCTTCAAATCTGTTGGCTGATCCTCAACGGTTGGATAGATTTGTAACTGACGCAGCTTTCGTTTGCGATCGGCATCATTCTTTCCTTCACCCCGCATCCAATCGCGATCGGCTAGAAAGCTAATCAATCCCTTGTATAGCTCTGAATTGTAGGTAGGTAGGTTTTCCTGCGCTTCTAACGTATCAATTAAGCCAGGAACGGTGAGTCGAAAAATTAATGTGTCAGGATGACGACTGCGAAATGTCGCGATCGCTCTTTGTAATGATTCCTGAGTCTTGATCAGTGGAATTTCAAAATACTGTAACGTATCTAAAATTTCTCTTGAAGTGCTGGAACCATGCCAGAGCGGTGTTTCAGCACTTCCTCCCACGTACAGTAAGCCATCATTACATGGAACTAGCGCAACCTCCCTCAATTCATCAATCGGCAACGTCTTCACATCTGCAAGATAGGCATAAACCTGTGTCAGCCAGGATGCATTAGGAATCTCTGTTCCATCAGGTTGCCATTCGATCGCAATATAATCTTCCGGATCAACGAAATCTTTTAGTCGTTTTGCGACCTCTACAGGAGTTAGTATTGATACACCTGAGCATTCGCTGATTTCTCGAACTTGATCGCTCAAATTTGTATTTAGAAACCAATTAGGACAACTTGCAAAGATATAGTCCATCAATATTTGGCGTACACCCAGACTAACAGTGTAGATAAAGCCCGGAGGATTGTAGCCAAAGGTTTGCAGCGTTCCATCTGCCAGAATCGCTAGCGGCAAACCCCGTACATCACGGCAACCATCGCTTAAACAGTAGCGCAGCAGATTCACTACCCACTCCCTCTGTCGAAGACACTCTTTAGGCGCATTTTCCACAGGCATCCCTAAAGGTTTGTTCGTTAGCAGTCGCGATCGCAAATCTGCTGGTTTAAAGACAGTGAAGGGAGTTTGGGCACGTGCAAATGCCGTTTCCAGTTCAAAAGGTAGGGTTGGATCGGGCAGATCAATATTATCTAACCGTAGTGGTTCGAGTAGATGATCCCAACCTTTAGGAAGAATATTGATGGTCTGAGGCGTAACCCAGTGAGTCTTACCAACCTGCTGCTGACCATTCTGTTGAATAATATGCTCAATTGCAGAGCGAATAACTCTTTTCGATTGGAGCAGTTTGATGACCAAGATTGGCAACTCTGCTAAAGCTTTAGTTGGACTTTGCGTGGGAAAAAACTTATAGAATCGTGCGGGATCTGTCTCCCCGATATCTTCGACTAAACTCAGAATCAGATTGGCATAAGCGTGCGACAAGACATGACGCACAAGCAATTGGTTCCAAAGCACCCGCTTTGTGTCTCTACCTGTAAGCGTATCGCTGGTTAACTCTCGCCGAGACGAATCCAGATCGAAAAAGCCATTAATGTGAACAGGAAGCCCTGTTTCCTGAGGCAGCGGAAGAAAGCAGTATGCTCGACCTACGAAGTCTTTTGGTTGTGAATTGCTTGTTCTAGAAATCAGAGCAGCGGTTCCTGCCCAAGGAACTGCTTTTTCACCTTGTGTTGCCAGTTCCCGCATTAACCTGAGTAATTCGCCCTCTGCACGCATCAAGCTGGTGACGCGCCAAGTTGAGGTCGTTTGATTTTGAGCGGTGTCAACCTTAATTTTGTGTTGATACGAAACTGCGGGAAGAGCGTTTGGATTGCTCTGGCAAAGGTTGAGGAGTGCCTCTGCGCCTTTTTGCAATGGAGCAAGCAGCTTACTCCGCTCAGCTTTAACTATCTGAGCATTTTGGGTAGTAATGCTAAGTAAATCATTCTTGTTTCCATTGGAACCAATCTCGCTAACCCGAATGGTGAGAACCGATTTAAGGAAGAGCAGCATCTCTTCCCCAACTTTGACAAACTCTGTCAAAAGTTGACGCACGTTCTCTTGAGTAAACGGTTCGTTCCGAATTTTGCTTTTCTTTGCCTGAATGGGGGTTCGTAAGGGCAGCCGGAAAAGCGTTCCTTGAAATTCTGATGTGCCTGGTTGTAATCCCCCTGGCTCGTAAACCTGCATGAAATCTGGATAATCCCACCATCCCTCCTCTGCAAAACGCCAGCTACGTCCTGGTTGTCCCGGAGTCGCATCGGGAATCGCAGTCGCATGAGGGTCCAAAAAGACAAGGCGATCGCGAGAAATAAAGCTTGGGTAGTCGGTGACGTGATAAACCGAATTAAATCCAACTCCGAATCGACCTGTTTTCCAAAGAGTTTCTCGCTTACCGCTATCTCCTAAGCTTTGAATGTTTTGGAAGTCTTGGTCAGTGAATGAGGAGTCGTTATAAACAAGCATGGCGGCTCCCATCAGAGCTTCCATGCGAGGGTCGGGTAACTGCTTAAAGTTATGGGTCCGCCAATCAAAAACGATTTCTACACAGGTTGCCCCAGCGTCGTCCGCATTTTGGATTAATTCCTTGATAATGCCAACGCCTTCTGGGTAATCCCGAATCAAATTCTTCAACCGTGTAGTCAACGGTTCGCTTTGATACCAAGCCTCACCCTTGCCCAACCCAATCCCGCCCATATACTGACCTCGATCTTGTAATCTTTATTGCAACTTCAGTCCAAGCTATACGGATTTCGATTTCTCCTCCAATGGGTTTGCCGCACTCAAATGGCGTAGTTCTACGAAAACGGGTTAGCAAAATTATTCTCAAATCATCAGAAATGTCTGGTTGCTGCTCCAAACGCAAACACCATTTCGATTCCATCCCGTTGCGATGTTGGGTACTCTGCCACCCGGTAGGGTTGGCGTTAGCCCAACTAGAAGTAGAACCTCCTGTGGACGGCTATAGGCAACAAAGAACTGACGGTAGAGATCGTCAAACGTGCGATCGCGTCCTCCTCGAATCGGTGCGTTTAATGCTGTATGGGGTCGCAGCAAATCCTCCATTGTGTGTGGAGTTCCGCCCTTTTCTGGGAAGCGTTTGAAGCGGTGTGCTGCGTGGTTGCTCTTAAAGTCAGAGCCAACATCGACAATCGTGAGGGGGAATTCTAGCCCCTTTGACTGGTGAATCGACAGAATGCTGAGGCGATCGCGCGGGAACGCTTGCATCAAGTCTTCGTTGACTTTGACTGTGCCAGAGGCGATCGGTGCCAGGAAGTATCGCAATAGCTCTTTGATGGAAGCTTCGGATAAACCTGGTTCATCTGGGTCGGTTACAACCCTGCCAGAGAACTTGCCTACTTGCTGGCAAGCTGAGACTTGACGGGTGAACACCTCCAGATAAATTTGCCCTTCTGGGTCGTCGTGGAGAAATGGGAAATAGTGAACCAGTCCATAAATGAGTTCTAGAACCGGAACGCTGGGTGCCCAGCGAAAACCTGCTCTTCGTGGATCTCTTAATGCCCAGCATTGGGCAAATTCTAGAAGCCCTTGTGGTGCGGTGGCGGAGCTAACAAGGTTAATGGCAGCATCTCGCCAAGCTATGAAGGTGTTTGTGATGCTGTCATTCAAGCCACTGGTGTTGGCTTCAACAATTCCCCCTGGATCAAGGCATTCCAGCAATAGCCCACCAAATTGGGCAACAACCTCAATTTCAGTCAGGTCTTGCCCTCTAGGATTGAAGACTTCAATGGTTGGAGTCTTGCCCAGCAATTGCTCTCGCAGAAGCAGGGGTAAGCGTGGGTTCCCGCTGGTGTTGTATTCTGCTGGACTGCTACAGAGCAGAGCACAGTCGCCTAAATCCCCTCCGTTGGCATTACACTCGATTCTTGTGCCATCAGGAAGGGTATAACCAGTGCCCCGAAAAATGCGGTGGACAAAGCTTGCCAAGTCGTTGGCGAGGGTATCCATGTCTTGCCGAAACATTCCTAAAATTGGAACGCCAACTTCGGCACTGGGTCCATGCAGAAGGGTGGGCTTGTTTTGGACTCTGACAGCCTGATAGCCAGGATCAAGCGTTGCGTAGTCGTTAACAAACTGGATGATGGTTTGGGTTGAGCGGTAGTTTGTCCTTAAGAAAATAGTGGTTGGCTGGCGATCGAACATTGCTTTGTAGCGATCGCCAAAGTTGCTGAATAGCTCAACGGTGGCTCCCCTGAAGCGGTAGAGGCTCTGGTCGTCGTCGCCTACAACAGTAATCGCCCCATCACAGGCTTTTGCCAACTCAAAGTAGATGCCTTCCTGGAGTAGGTTGGTGTCTTGGTACTCGTCTACCAGCACGACTTGAATCTGCTGAGAAAATTCGGTCAGTTTTCCCTGACGTAGACGGTTCAAGACCTCCTGTTCCAACAATGCAAAATCGACCATGAGCCGATCGCCCAGTTCTTGTTGGTAATCTGCGATCGCTTCTCCGATTAGGTCGAGGGCTGATTGTTCGTTGTCAGAAGCTCCACTGGTGAGAAAATCGTCCCAATCAACTTGGTCTTGAAACCGACGATCCCAAATTTCTTGAAGCAGGTCAGTCTTTTTGCCAACGTTCCAGTCCCATTTGGAGCCTTGTAGGTTAAGGAGAAATTCGTCCAAGTCTCCGTTCTGGTCACGTCGATTGTTAAAAAGCCCTTCCTGGAGCAACAGGGTTTTAGAAACGAAGTCGTCAGCCAAAATCGGAGGTTGGGTGCCAGGATCTCGAAAGTCGCGTAGGATCTGTTCGCAGAGGCTATCGATCGTTCCTGTAAGAACCTGATTGATGTCTACTTTGGCAAGTTGGGCTTTCGCCTGGGCAGAAATTTGAGGATCATCCTGGAGTGCTTCAAGTAGCTGAAACCCCCACCCCAGGATGCGCGATCGCAATTCTGCCGCTGCTTTCTTGGTAAAGGTGGTAGCGAGGATGGTTTTGGGTAGAACACCATCTACCAGAATTAGCTTGAGGATGCGGAGGGTGAGGCAGGTTGTTTTGCCAGTGCCGGGTCCAGCCACAATGAAGAGCGGTTCGCTGGGAGGTTGGGCGATCGCCTCCGCCTGCTCATCATTAGGTCGGTTACGGAAGGTTGTGTAGGCACTGTAAAACTCTGCTAAGGTGACAACTCCAACGCTGTTACCTTGAGCAGGCGAAGATTCAGTAAATGTCATTTTCCTGCCTCAGACATAAGGGCAGCTTTTCCTACATAGGATTCCCTAGATCAGGTTTAACCTATCAATATTGCTGTCCAGGCAGAAAATGAGGGAAATAGTGCCGGATTTACGAAGTCTTTACTCAAACTGCTTCTTGATAAAGGCGAGCCAAAACTGGGCTTTTTGTGAGGGTGTTCAGGTTGGAGAAGTCCCTTGAATTAGTTGGCGAAGTTCATGAAGCTGTGAAACATCACCGACCCAATCCCATCCGGCTTCGTAGAGATTTCGTTTCTTGGTTGCGTCCCAATCTCCATCAAGGACGAGGGCAAGTTGTGGGAGAGGACGTTGGTTGAATAACCACTGAGTGTGATCGCGCGGCGCGGCTCCATGAAACCAGGCTAAACGAAGCGCACGACACCGACCTGCCAGTTCTTTCGTTTTGTCAGATTCGTGTCCATCCTGCGAAGACTGAACTTTGATCATCCATTGACCACTGCGAGACACACCTTCCATCCAGGTTTCTAGTGGTCTTCCATTCCAGATCTCCCCAATTACATCGGTTTGCCAAGAAGGACAAATTCGTTGGCTTCGTGAAGCGTCAGTAGCATTTTCATCAAAAGCAAAAGTACACAAAGCTCCTAGATAATGCTCAAGCAAGATATGGACGCTATTGAGGTCAGCACCAATTATTCGCATGGATTTGTTCTGAATGTATTTTCTGATAACCTCCTCCTGTCCGCGAATGGCTCCTCCCTTTTCTTGAAAAGCTTGGAGCATAGACCTAGCAACAGTTTGCCAACTAAAAGTACGAAATTCTGCTTCAGTTAATGTACGACTACGGCTCCTCGAAGACCAATGCTCACAAATGTTTCTTCCTTGAAGAAGGTATCGACTGAGCTTAGCCTCGTCTCCATAGGGAGCATGAGGTCGTAGACGATGCGGATAGGCAATTGCCTCAAAATTGTCTTTTAATCTGGTCTGAATATCTTCATCGCTATTTAAGCCTGTAAGATAAAGCAGCATTTCCAAAACCCAATTTTGCTGATGACTAGAAATGCTGCTTCTTGCAGTGCTAAGTTCTTTTGAATGAGTTTGTAGTAGATTATTGAGAACAGCTTCATCTGCGCCTGTTAAAGCAGTTAAAAACGTTCGACGAACAAAATCTTCTTTAGAAATAATTAATTGTTGACTCGCAAGATCTTCAAAGCATTCATTAATACCAAGGGTCACATCAAAACGCTCGAAGGCTCTTTGAATTGCATCTACAAACCCTGGTTCGCTCAAATGCTGCCCCAGATCTTGAAGACAAAGCCGAAGATCCTGATTGAAGCTAATCCTATGTACACTGCCTCCTGCGATCGGATTGTTGAGGCTAGTCATTGTACAGAAGGTTTCTGCATTTTGGCTTTTGCGAACGTAAACTTGAGACAGTTCAGTGAAAACTTGAATTAACTGCTGTCTGGAAATTCTTAAAAAGGCTGGGGTTCGAGTTAGCGAATCCAGATTAACTTGATTCTGACTAGCATTTGCTAAAGCATTTACAAAATCATCCAGAACTAAGTCTCCATCAGGAATAAGATGATGAAAAAGACGGTAAAAAAGATATACATGGAGTAATCCAATTCTGTAGCGGCTTTGCGTACTTTGAAGATTTGTGGGGAGATTGCTAATAGCCTGCGTTTGAATAGATTGAAGCGTTTGCCACTGTGATATGTGGTAAGGCTTTGCTGTTTTCGCTAAAGCTTGTTGTAATAAATTGCTAGTGGCAGCATCATGTTCTCCACTCAGGAAATCAAGCTGTCTGCTGCATGGCTCGTAACTGTTTGGGAAAATGAGAGAAACATCGAAAGACTCAACTAATGCCCAACTGATTGCTGCGTACCATCCATTAAATGCAATAGGCAGTTTATCGTCCCGTGTTGGATCTGGAGGTAGTTCATCGCTAGTGATGTAAGCAATAGGGTTGTGATTAGGGGGTAAGGCTTCAAAAACGCAGTTAATCGCTACAAAATCCGTTCCAACAGCTAATTTTTGTTGAGCTAATTCTTCCCAGGTTCTCCAAAACTTTTTCGCACTGGTTCGGCGATCACTCCAATGCGTTACATACAAAATGGCTCGAATGCTGGTGCCCTGAAGTATTACGATATCAGGCTGAATAAAAGTTCCAGGAATAATAACCTGCCCACGTATTGATGGACGAATATAGTTCAGTCCAGTATCTCTGTCACGGGCATAGCCTAGATGCAATAAGGAAGCCTCTAGCAGTTGTTCGTAGCGATTTCCTGTCTTGTCTCTTGCCATTTTTATTCCATCTGATCAAAATCCGGCACCTGCACAGGCAACGGCACATCTTTATAAGAAGCTGAGACAATTACCTGCCCCTTCCCCATCACCTGCAACTCCCGCTCAAACCCCGACAAATCTGCCGACGCATTGCGAATCGCCTCTTTCCGTTCTAACTCATTCCCCAGTGCCATCACCAGTTCTGTATTAATCTGCGACAGCACCCCATCATCAATCTCACTCACCTGCTGGCTCACCACCGTCAGCCCAATGCCAAACTTCCGACCCTGCCGCGAAATGTCCCGAAACACCGAGCCAAACCGCATCCGTTGTGGGTTCAGCACACTCGGAGCCTCCTCCACAACTACATTTACGTAGGGCAACTGGTCTGGGCTTTTCAGCACACCTCCCTCCCCATAGGGCAACCGCCCATCCTCTACCCGGCGCACAAGCTCATCCGCCAAAGTTCGCAGCCCCACCTGTCCCTGTTCATCATCATTCCCAAATGCCTGCCGAATCGCACGAGGTAACTCATCCACCCTTGCCACACTCCGCAACGTGCGTCGTAGAGTGGTGCTTAACCGTTAAATTTTAAGGTATGCTATCAAGATTAAGTTCTGTCTCTCCGTCTTGTCTTACAACAATGTCTTCAGGATAATTGCTTAGGACAAAACTACCTATCCGCTCAACCGAAAAATCGACAGTATCAGCAAGCTTTTGAACTGTTTCCTGCTCTCTACGATTTGCTAGAGTAAGCAGTTCAAAATCGTCAGTAACCCGATCTTTGTAAGTGAAATCCAGTGCGTCGAAGAGTAATGATCTTACTGAATCAAATTTCTCTGTAAAGTTCTCAACGACCTCTGCTGATTTAACTCCTGATTCAGCTAAGTTACTACTTATATAATTTGTCAGTGTTGCGGAAATATCCAAAACAGAAGAAACTATTGCAGCAGCTATGTAGCCCTTGTCAAACTCATTTGATACTTCAGCAAAGGAAGAGTGATTGGCTAAAACTGTAAGATCAGAAAATTCTTTGATCTTCATACCTATCTCAATCAATTCTAGTGGTGTTTCAATTCCCTCAGGCACCACGCTTCCTAGTTTTTCTGTAATCTTTCCATAAGTAGATGCAGCTTTAGATGCAGTCTCAAACACCTTTTGAAAATCACCTTTGGTAGCTGCGTCAACTAAATCGTTTGTCTGCTCCAAAAGCTCCGTATGAACTACTGCAAAGGAAGTAGCAAAAGAAGCACCATAAACTGCATAACTGACTCCGGAGGTAGATTGCTCAACTCGATCCATTAATTCATCAAATAGTTGACCAACTTTTAGAAAAGCCAAGACGAGTTTGCCACCAGCCTTACCTGCACCAGTAATCAAATTGCCTAAATCTACACGGGTTTCCTCTAAAGCATATGCCCAATTGTCTCCTGACAAAAAAGCATCCGTAAACGAGAAATTGTACTCCTGATATCGTTCTTCTTTATACTTTGCGTAGGTATTAAACTTGTCTGTAATCTCTTGTGCTAAATCCTTAGCACCTGACACAGTTGAATTGTTGAACTTCTCATGGATATCAGAAAGCCCTTGCTCAACCAACTCATTCTCTGCTTTATTTATCAAATTTATTTGCTCTCTATGCCGTAACTTAAGTTGCAAGTAGTCTCGGTAGCTAAAATCCCGTCTTGCTCCAAACCACTGTCCTCGATTCTCAGCAATATCCGAAAACTTCTTTGTGAGGAAATCATTTTCAGGTATGGTCGGGTGGCTGTAATTACCTTGTGAAGCATCATCAAGCAACTCATACACCGATACAAGTGACTCATTATTCTGTGTAATCAAAGAAAAGCCAATTTCTTGAGTAGACGGCTGATTAATTACCGAAGAGGAGACAGTCTCTTGTAGGTCAGAAAATATATTTACTAACGTACTTGTACTTCTTTCAATAAATGTCTGAAATGTTTCGACAGCAGTAGTTTCAGTGTTATCAGATGGTGCTCCATTGGTTATTGTTGGAGGCTGGCTTTCGACTACATCAATGGGTGCTTCGATGACAGCAGGTTCAGTGTTCACCCCCGGAACACGGATAAATCGATCAGGATTATCCGCAGAATAATCCTTGACACTGTGAAGAATGCCGTTGTTACCGCCATAGTAGTGAGACTCCGAAATCTTGATGCGCCACTGCCCATCACCTGCTTGATAAACCTCTTCAACGACGGCAACATGGTTCTGTCCATTGCGTGTCCACTGGGCAATATCACCAGGTTGAGGTAACTCCCCAGATTCAATGACTCTAGCTCCATTTGATAGCTGTGTATGCCATTCGTTGGCGTTTCCATTCATTGATCGCAGTGCAGATGGATCACCCCCCATCTCCAGCACACGACCGTGAGCATACCAGGTGCAATTTCCTTCGGTGCTACCCATGCTATTTACAAGACTGGAGCCATATCCAGATTGAGCAAAAATATTGCCAGTCGTATAGAACTCTGGTCTCGCTAAGAAATAATCGGTTCCTACTGTCTCTGTGATTGCACCCTGGTAGGTTAAAGGTGCCCCTGATGATTCTTGAAGAGGTGCAGCAGGGGTTGGGAAGAGAGAACTTCCATCCAGATTGAAACCTTGTGCTACACCATCTTTCCAAAGTATGTAGCCATTTTCAAAGTTCTGTCGAAGCTGTCCATTCCCGGTTGGCTCTTCACCGCTAGTAGGTGCGCCCAAAGCCCCATTTAATCCCTGAGCCACATTCACGTAATAGCTGCGAATTCCACCGTAAAGGGGAAACGTCCCATGCTCACTTTGAACGATAGATAATTGCCCCAGCCCAGGTTTATCAAAATATTGAAACTTAACACCGCTGCTGTGGGTGATAACACCGGACGTAGGTTTACCAAAGTTTCCTTCTCGGAAAACCTGCAAAAACTCCCCACTAACCTCAAAGCCATTGATGACTTCTGAATTGCTTTGTACCCCAGGCACTATAGGATTTTCAACTACCAGCGTTTGGTTCTGAGGCTGGTTTGCTAGCAGATAGGGGATTTCAATCTGCTGCCCTGCGTAAATTACATCTGGGTTTGCAATACCATTGTGTTGAGCAATAAAGTTGTAGGCATCAGGAGAAGCATCACCCAACATATCTTGGGCGATTTGGCTCAATGTATCCCCAGAATTGATAGTGTAGGCTCCCCACACATAGACCTGACCTCTAAACTCTACAGAATTTGTCGGAGCAGCTGTACCAGAAATAGAGGAAGCCTCACCTGCTAAACGAGCGACGAAATCCTCCACAACAGGCACTGCAACCCTTTGAAAGTCCTCAACCTTCTCCCTGACGTTCTGCCACAAATTTTGGAGAAATGACTTTGAGTTCTGTAAGCCTGTTTGGAAGCGATCACTCTGAATAAAATTGTTCCAGGCATCTCGCACGTTTTCGACGTTCTCTTCAATCAGCGCACGAGTCTGGTTATCAGGTGAATTCCAATTCTCAGTTGCTGTAGTTAGTGCCTGGTTGGTAAGAGCAGTTAAATCCTGGCGAATTTCTTCTAACTTAGGTGTTAGGGTCTCAACTAAATCTTCTTGAGTATGAGATATAGTGTCATGAACCTGAGCAATTTTATCGATCACCGCATCAATTGGCGGGATGTTAGTGATTAGCTCATCTCCATAAACAGGTTGAATGTACCGATTGGCATTGGGAGAACCATCTAGCAACGCATCAGAAGACGCTAACGCATCGTTGCCCTCTTGGTCTCCACTTCCTGTGTCTCGCAAGAGATAGTTGGGGCTAAGCATCGATTGCGGACTATGGTGAGGTAGTCCAAGGATGTCTCGCTCAATGTTTGTCAAACTACCATTTAAAGCTGATGAAGCATTCGTTAGAGTACTGTCAGCATTTTGACCTGGTGTAAATTCCTCTGCCCCCATAGTGTCCTCTTACGAAGTAGCATTAGTTCAAAGATAAGCAAGCTTATGTGGTTCAAGGAAGTGCAATTTTATGAAATTTCCCTAAACTATAACTCACATGCTGGCAATTATCACTCGCGGAAGTAAAGTTACGAACCTATTGGGTTAGAGCTACACAACTCAGTAAGTTAATTCCAGAATTGACTATAAGATTTTTTTCAATTCACTACACTTTTCCATCACTATACCTACAGCACTTGATCAAAATCCGGCACTTGTATGGGCAATGGCACATCTTTGTAAGAAGCTGAGACAACTACCTGTCCCTTCCCCATCACCTGCAACTCCCGCTCAAACCCCGACAAATCTGCCGAGGCATTGCGAATCGCCTCTTTCCGTTCTAACTCATTCCCCAGTGCCATCACCAGTTCTGTATTAATCTGCGACAGCACCCCATCATCAATCTCACTCACCTGTTGGCTCACCACCGTCAGCCCAATGCCAAACTTCCGCCCCTGCCGCGAAATATCCCGAAACACCGAGCCAAACCGCATTCGTTGTGGGTTCAGCACACTCGGAGCCTCCTCCACAACCACATTCACATAGGGCAACTGGTCTGGGCTTTTCAGCACACCTCCCTCCCCATAGGGCAATCGCCCATCCTCTACCCGTCGCACAAGCTCATCTGCCAAAGTTCGCAGCCCCACCTGCCCCTGCTCATCATCATTTCCAAATGCCTGCCGGATCGCACGAGGTAACTCATCCACCCTTGCCACACTCCGCAACGTGCGTCGTAGGGTGAAGAGCGATCGCGCCACCACCGTCGTCAGCAGAAACTGCTCCATTTCCCCCATCAACGTCGTATCCACAATCAGAATCCGGCCCTGCTCCAGGGCACACAAGATCTCTGGCAACAGCGATTCGTACTCGTAGCCCGCATCCGGATCAAAGGGTGAGAACAACCTCGTTTGCCCTCGCCGCAAAAAAGCGAGCCTACGTTGGACGGCTGCCACTGTCCCCGACAGGAAATCCACATTTCCTTCAAAGCCCCCGGCTCCACCTTGCGTATCTCCCAGGAGCACACGCCCGATCCACTGTTCCCCCCACAGCGCAAACTGCTGCTGGGCGAATGCCATCTGTTGCTCACTAAACTCACTGATACTGCTTAGGTCATCCGGGAGCACATCTGCCCTAGATAACACAACCTGCCTTTCCAGTCCCTCCTCTCCAACTTCTCGTGCAGTCAGGTAGTAGAACGGCTCTACCAGTGCCTTACGCTCTTCCGGTGAGTAGCCCTTCACAATCCCATGAATGCCGTCCTTGCCCCCGATCGCCCCATGCCAAAATCGGAACTCATCGTGAGGGTCGATCGCCAGTACGCTCACCGGAGGTTTCTGCTCATGCTGGAGCAGAGCTTGGTTGTAGTCCATCGCAGACTTCAGCAGCACCATCATCAGGTTGCTTTTCCCGGCACCCGTCCGTCCAAATACTCCCAAATGATGGGACAGAGCATAGGCAGGCAGGAAGACCTTGACCCCTTGGATTGCCTGCTCACCTGCCAGCAGATCCCCTACATACAATCCCTCTTGCCCAAGCTGACTCGCTAACAACGTTTGCATCACCCGAACAACGTCTGGGCTATCAGGGCCAACCCGAAACACATTGGTCAAATGCTCCGGCAACCGACGAGGCTTATGAAACGTCCACCCCTCCTTTCCAACTTCCGCATATCCCAACACAATTCCCACCAGTCGAATGAGCAACTCCTCATGCCAATCCTGGCTTAGATAAGCATTCGGCATCGTTAGTTTATTCCGGGCAATATCGTCCATTTCCAAAGCCCGGTTCATGATGTTGGCGTATTGGGTTGTGCGAAAGATGTAGAAGCGATCGTGTCCCCGTTTGCTGGGCAGCAAAAACAAATCGCCCACTGCCACATCCGCATTCCTTGCCACTACAGTCAGTTGGTGTGTATTGCTCTCTGACAAGATCCCAAAAGGATCGCCCAATAACTCAAGCAGTTCTTCCATCTGGTACATACGTCCTCCTACCGATGCCCTGTAGCTGTAGACGGATCACGGAACAAAGCCGGACTCATCCCCTCTGCGACGGCTGCCGAAATTAGTTGCTTCCGCAGGGCGACCCGCTCTGCATTGGTTAGAGAGGCGCGATCGTGGGCAGCTTTAATGGGATAGGGATAACCATAGACCCGTTGATCGTGACAGGTATAGTCCAGGTCTTCAAAAATCTGTTGTTCTCGCGATCGCGTTTCCTCCTTCGTCTCACCTGCAACAAACTTCTGCCAATACTCCGCATCCATATCCAGGCGCATCAAGGGAGTCGTTCGGTGAAATCGAACAAGATAAGACACGGCTCCCAGGGGTGGAACATTTCGCCCCTTAACCAGGGAAAGGCTCCATTCATCACGCCTTGCATTAGGAATCCGCAAGCACCAATGCTCTGCCGTTTGTCCGGCTGCTAAGCCTTGGAGTTCACATGCCAACTTTTCAACCAGTTCTGTCGTTGCCAGCCCATGCGATTTAGACAGGGCAAAGAATCCTGTCTCCTGCTTGCGTGCCTCCACACAGCACAGCCGCTTTAGGTGCTCATGAAACAGCGAATTTGCTTTAGACGAAACAAAGGGTAGGGAGAATGTTGTGTCTGTCAGGATGTAGTTGGGGCGATGAGTACCTTCGATTAGCTGCAATGCGGCTGCCATTTCAGCCGTCGATCGCAATTGAATTGCCAGATTGCTTGTATCACTGGCATGAGGTCGAATCAAGCCTGCTACCAACTCCTCAGCAGAATATTTCTTTCGGGTTGCCTGATACTTAATCTGTTGATAGTCAGAACGCTTAATAATTTCAAGGATTGAAGTTTTAGCCAATTGCTCAAAAGCCCTGTTGATTGCCTCAACTCCACGCACATCATCTTCTGGAATCCAATGGCATTCCAACACTGGCTCAGGCACAGGACTGACCTCCCTAAGTCCTATCTGAGGAGTGGTAGCCTCATAGACTGTCCCTTGAGCGACCGACAAATATATGAAGGAGTCTGAGTACGAGAGCATTGGGAAATCGCCACTACCGTCTACCCCTGCCACTCGTAGGTCTTGCCGGGACGTTGTGTGGTTGAAAAATAAGATGTTTTGACGAATAAATTCAGCCTCCTCATCTCCAATCTGAGCTTGAGTTTGCCAGTCGCGCATTTCTTGCGCTACAGACTGAAACTGCTCACGAACCGTCGATCGAAGATGAAGGTCAAACTGCACAGATACCTACCCCATTCCTTGAGGAGCCATTACTCCCACAATGTACCAAAGCACTTTATCTCTCAACAGAAATGTTCTTTAGGTGAAGGTACTATCAGCAAGGGACTGCTTAGCAGGAATAGTTTCTTACAAGTTTTCTATTGCCGCAATCCTACTTAATCGTATAGCTTCTCACACTTGATTCATTTCTCACAGCTAATCTCAATGAATTACAAATATCTCCCAGAGCACTAACTCTTTCATTTATTTAAAAATAAAAAAAGTAGCAAATGAGAGCTATAAACAGAACCTTCGCTAAAATTGGTTAGTAAAGTGCTTTAAATAGCATTACAGTATTGTCAAAAACGCAGGTAACTTATAGATGACTTTTGATTAAGTTTTATTCCTGTTCAGTTTTGGTGGATCTAGTTGTACTCCACGAACTATCCATTCAATTGGAGCAAGAATATTAATTGGTTGAAGTTCTACATCATTCCGAATTTTTTGGGTTATCAGTGTTGAATCCTCCAGTATCTCTGAATAAACAGGCTCTTGCCACTCTCCTGAGGCATCTTGATAACGCCCTATTGCAGACATGGTAAAACACTCATAACGTCCTTTCATGCTGAAGTTATTTAAGAGTCGTCGAAATAGCCTCTCACCTACAATTTCTTCAACCAATGACTCTGAATTCATTGCTTTCTGCCAAACATCTTCTCGATCGGCTTTTGTCACACAAAATGCCAAATATTGTTCTAATCGAGTAGAATCGCTATTTGAAGTCTCAGAACGTCTCAATAACTCATAAAATAAATCCCACAACAAGCTTGAGTAATTCTTACCATGCTCTTTACTACGAAGAGGATCAAGTAAGAAGACGATACCATCACAGCTTACCAAGTAATCTACAATATCCCACACTACATCATCTTCACCTTTAGCAAAGTCATTGTTACGGAAAGGGATATCTTCATAAAATTCACCAGGTGCATTGATAAAAACAATCTCAATATTGGAATTAGAACCAAAATCCGTGGAGTAATTAGTATTGGCATTTAACCAAAATCTTAATACTTCTAATCTATCCTTTACTGATGTCGGAGGCGGAAAATGCCCTGATTGAATCATCCTAAGATGATTCAATATGAAATTTCCAGTTTCCCTATCACAGTCTACAATCCAATCTGGTGAGCTCATTAGCTGTTGATATAAAGTTGTAAGATACGTAGTTTTGCCTACTCCCGTAGTTCCCCAAATTCCTATTTGTATTCTTGTAGATTCTTTCGATTCCCTATTGAACCATCTATTGAACCATCTATTTAATTTATTTGAATACTGCATAAAACGTTGCTTCATAGAGAAGGCTTCTGTAGAATTCAAGCTTTCAGTTTGTTCAGTTCCCAAGCTTGAACCCCTTCTATCTAAAAGCTGAGTCATTAGATTTGTTGGAATCAATAGTTTGGTAGTAGCAAAATTCAACTGCTGTTCAGGATTATTGATTAAGCTGAAGTGAGCTTTAGCATCTAATAATTCACCACAAACCAAGCTCCTCATCCCACGGCTATAAGCTATGAGGGGCTGAAAACCAGCTTCTGATAGTTGCTGTGAAAAACTTTCTACCACTGATGTTATCCGAACCCACTCTAATTTACGCTCTAATCCTAGTTGTGCGAATTCAAGAGCTATCTCTGAAGCAACTTGGTTTGGCTGAAGATATAGGAGAGCCGACCATTTTTGAGCTTTAGCAAATTCGCGAAGGTGTGGATCATCACTATCAATTTGTCCTTTAATGTAAGAAAGTAGAAAGTTAGATAGTTGATTAATCCGCTCTGAACCTAAGCGAGATTCTACTTGTAACTTACTGAGAAGACAAGCTCGGAGAGTATAATTTATTTCATAAAGTCCATGCCCAACCTCTTCGCAAAGATTTGAAAGCAACAAATCTGAGACCGCAATCCAGGGAATGTTAAGAGCCTCACCACCAATATCACGTTGAAAATTTGCCCAAATTTGATAAAGCAAATCTGGTGTGAGAGCTAACGGAAAAGCAGCATGATAAGCAAGATATAAATGTGGCTGCCCAAATTGCTCTCCAAATGTCTCAATTCGTAGAGCAGCAGCTTCAGAAGTCATTCCAGTTGCAGGTCGAGGAGATTCGCTCATTCTAAGCCTCCTGATGCCGACTTGCCCCGTAGCACATCGATTGCCTGATCCATTCCTAGTCGGCTTATTTCAAACATTGGCACCAGTTCTCCAATTTCCTCAGCAGTTGTCCCTACCCATCGCTCCTGAGGCATTGGGTTAAGCCATGCAATATAGCGAACGCTCTGCCTAAGTTGACTAAGAAAGTGTTCCGTCAAATCTAACCGCTCTTCACTGTACCCACCTCTAGCGGCTCCTGCATCACTGAAAATTAAAACACCAGAGTGATCCGTCCGCAGTTGAGCTAGAACATTCGATAAAGGTTCTGCTTGCTGCTGTGTTGAATCTCGGTAAAGAAAGTGGGTAGGACAGTTATGAAAATAGTAGACCCCTGCTCTTCCCAAACGTCCACCCCGTTGAGCAGTTTCTGCTAATCTTTGAGACAATGCATGAAATGGCATCATTGATCCCTTTTGATCCAGCAGGAGTAACAACTCTGTTCGATTTACACGTCGCGGTACTAACACAGGCTCTAATAAAACACCTTGTTGAACCGTAAGAGCGATCGTTGCTTCTATATCTAATTCGGTTGGCAATCCCTCACGTACCAGTCTTCGCAAGTGCCGCCAACTTTGTTTCATTTGCCGTCGTGTCACCGGAAAGTACTCGTCGCTTTGAGTGAATCGGTTAGGTGAAGTTCCCTTATCTTGTTGAGTTCTGATTTGTACTGCTTCAGCTACCTGGATTTCATCTCCGATCTCCATTAATTCCGCTGAAGCCAGGGTAAAAGTTGTTGTATCTGGTAATTTATTTCCTTGGTTGTTCTGCCAATTAGGTAAGCCCTTCTCCTGAGGTTCTGAAACATTCGGTTGTAGCCTACTATCCTCACTATTAGATGTGGATTTTTCTATAGAAGCCTCTTTGACTAACTGCTCAAAATGATAGTTAAATAAATGTTCATCATCAGATGACTTCACCCATAAAGTCCGACATAAGTCGGCTAATGTTTCTCGATCACCTGTCCCAAATCCAGACTGTAACGCCCGCAACAATAAGCAGTACTCATCGATCCCCAAAGGCAATCCTGCTTCTTGCAAGCGGGTAAAGAGGTCAAGTAGGGGTAATTCCTCTTGGGCAATAGCATTGCTCATTTCTGCACCTTCTCTATCTCTTCACCGTATCGCCGATAATCATCCCAACTTTTCAACAAAACCCCTGAATACAGAAGTTCTGTTTTGAGCTTGGACAGGACTTCATCCCCTTCATAATGGCTAAGAACTTTGATCCAATCCATCAGTTCACTGGTACTAACTTTTTTGCTCAACCTGCCATTTGCCTCCATTTCTTGGCGTAATTCCCAGAAGCGATCAACAATTGCATCCAAGACTTTCTGAGGAGATGATGGAAACCGCAATTTGACAATTTCAATTAATTGTTCTCGTGCTGGAAACCTGACATAGTAAAATAAACAACGACGCAGAAACGCATCTGGCAAATCCTTTTCATCATTACTAGTAATAAAGACGATAGGTGGAGCCTTTGCCTGAATTCGCTTGTTTAGACTGGTGTCTTTAACCTCAGAGACCTCAAATCGCAACTCATCCAGTTCCAACAGCAAATCATTCGGGAAGTCAATGTCCGCCTTGTCAATCTCATCGATTAGAACAACAGTCCGTTGGTCATTTTGAAATGCCCTTCCCAGTGGTCCCCATTCCACATAAGCATCTGAATTCTTTGCCCTTATTGCTGCATCTGGATCAACTCCAGAGTTTGCTAGTTGAGCATCTCGCAAGCGCCCAACTGCGTCATATGTATACAACCCATCTTTTGCTCGACTTGTTGATTTTACATACCAAGCTTCATAGGGTAGCCCTAACTCATATGCCACTGCCCGTGCTAACCTCGTCTTTCCACATCCTGGTTCTCCTTTCAACAGTAAAGGGCGTTCCAGTAAAATTGCTACATTTACTGCTTCCACTAGCTTAGGGCTGGGCAAATAGGGGTAGAGCCGTTGACCTGTTTTAGGATCTTGCTCTCCGGGTTTTGGCTGAACCCTACCTGTATATTGCAACTGCTGCTTTAGAACTTTAGCCATACTCGCTCCGATTGATACCAGTTATGCCCACAACGTTTGCAAACAGCCTCTAGTACTAATTGAGGTATACCAAACTCCCTGCTTTCCAAGATTTCTATAACCGCTTGTTCAATTTGTACAGTTAATGCTTGAGGAAGTTTATCTTTCTGTTTCTCCAGCCAATACGCGAGTTCAAATCTGGTGATATGGGTTATCTTTGGTAGCTTCAGTAGTTGGAGAGGTTCCCAGTTAACATCAAGAATTTCTGTACAATTTATGCTCCAATCATTTGCACGCCCCTGAGAATCCACTAAAAAGGCAATCAGGCGATCGTTGAGTGTTTGAGAACTGCACTTACATGCTTCTGCTGCAAGAGGATGCCAGAATTTGTGAATAAATTCATCCAAAAATTCTGCACCGGGTAGTTGGTCAACATCTTTGAAGATCAAAATTACACTTTGCGACTGCCAAAGATTACAAACGGCTTTAGCAACATCTGTTGGAGAAGAAGATGTTGCTCCTGTTGCAACAGCTAATTCACGCCATAAGCTTTCCAAGGAATAGCTGCGCGTAACCCGCAGAAAACTTGTACGATGTACAAAAGCTGTTGTCATCTGGACTGGCAAAAGCTTCAGTAGTCGGTTCAGGAGCCACTCCTGTCCAAACTCTGGTTCACCATGAATCAAGCAGGCTCCAATAGGATGCTCTCGCACAAACTCAGCAAAGCGGTCCTCCTGCTTTGTATAGTTAAGGCAAAGTAACGCTTCGTACAAATGCTCGATGCTGAACTTCTCTATAGAAGGAACAACAGATGTCGAAGTTAGAGTTGAATCGGGTATTTCCTCATCTGCGAAATCTGCAATTTCATCAAGAGCTAATTGAAGCTTTTCGCAAATCTCCAGAAAATTCAGGTAATCTACTGGCTTCCCATTAAGAAAATTGTTGACCGTAGACCTGGCAAAACCTAGTGCTTCGGCTAAATCCTGCTGTCTGGCATAGCCGTTTCGCTTAAGAGCTAACTTAGCCCTCTCCCTATACTGTTTTGCGACTTTAAGCGATCGTGGCATTCTCTATCCCAAAACACCTGCTCAAAACGAACTCAGACATTTCCCGGACGCAATTCAGTCACATAAGCAACATTTTCGGTCACAGAGTAGGTAAGCACTCTCAAGCTTAACTCAGAAGCAAGGCATCCTCCAAGTCAGTCAGGGTAAAGGTTCGATAGGTTTAGACGAGTTCAAGCTAAACCTGATGGACGACCTAAAAGACCTGAAAACTGCTCTCGATATCATTGTAATTATTGCAACTCTTGCTCAAACCTTTCCTCCCCTTGCCTTTTTCGTAGGGCTAGGCACCATCTATGTTCTGGTGAAGGATGAGTTTACCAAGGACGATGACGAGAAAACTAACATGGAGAAAGACAAGAACATTAAGTAATGCGAACGGGTGATCGCTCAACCCTCTTGGAGAGCGATCACCCGTGTCGCTAATCGTTTATCTACGCTAATTCCAAGCCCAATCGACTCACGCGGCAATAGGAGTCATGCGCCTGAATTAGTGGCTCAAACTCTGGGAGAATCTTCTGCTCGCCAATAACCTCAATTAGGTGGCAGACCGCGTAGGGGCTTGATTCTGGTAGAACTAACCCTGTGATTCTGTCGTAAATGAATCGTTCCTCATACTCTTCGTCTACCCTCCAAGGCTTGGGGGTTAGCCTTGCCCGAAATGTAGCCTGAAATTTGCACAACCTCGCGTACAGCGGATCAACGTAAAGATTCTGCATGAAGCGGTGGGTTGCGGCATCCAAGGGATCAAAGGGTTGAGTTGTACAGAGAAGGCGCAGTCCGTTTCGTGTCCTATAAACTCTGAACCCCAGTTTGGGGAATTGTTCTGCCAGGCTCTCTACGGCTGCGATCGCCTGCTTCTGGCTCAGAGCAAGCTGGCAATTCTTGGAGCAGTCTTGGATTTCGTCCTGTCTTGGCGCGGCGATGTCAACATCAATAATGAGCAGGCGATCGCAGTTCAAAACCAAACAATCATATCGATTTCTTGTAATAATTCCCTGTTGTTTGCCCTCAAAGACGATCTCCTGAATGACGGGTTCATCCATTACAGAGTACTCACCCTTTTGTGATTTATACCACTGTTCTTCAATCGCATAATCGCTGATTTGAATTGGGCTAAGATACGCTAAAGCAATACGCTCCTGATGAGATAGAACCTTAGTCCATTTAATTAATAGCTCAGTATTATCGCAGTTAGTATTCGCTTCAATAATTAGCTCGGTTAAATAACCTTGAACTTGTACCGATGGGTTTTCTATGCCTCGTTTATCTGCCCAAAAGCAAAGCTTGCGGTAGAGAAGGGGATGCTCATCAATGAAGTGTTTTAAGGTGGGAGGAATTTGGGCTACCATAGGTCACCTGTGTCAATTATTCATGGCTATAGCAGCGACTTCAGAAACTAGTTCCCCGTTGTAGCAATACAGTCTGAAGTTATCGTGGAATCTGATGGCAGGTTTTCCTTCAGCATGAAATACGTCACTATTGGTGCGATCGTTGGTGTAGAAGAGGTGACTGGGGCGATCGCACACTAAGCAAAAATGTTCAAATGGAAATAACCAACCGCATTCCTTCACCAGCAAACGATGGACATTCCATAGTTCTACGTCATGTCTACAACGAAGAACGGAGATGCAAAAATCCAGCAACCCACTGTGGACAGTCCAGGCAGCAGGATAGGTGGATTGAGGTTGCATCCTGCGAATGGCTTTTACAACTGAACGAAAGGATGTGGTGCGGAGCCTAAATAACTGATTTGTCATCTCGTCATCAATGTGAGACCAGAGGCGAAAGCCAAGTTCAATATAGAGTTCCGTCTTCAACTGTCCCCAAAGGGCTGGATCTATCTGTACTTGAATTTGGTTGATCAGGTTATTTTCAAACTGCTGCTCTAATGCCTTCTTGAGGGATTTGCCTAACAGGTCTTTCAATGGGTTATGCCGCTCAGGTTCAGATAGCGATCGCTGATATAACAAATGCTGCCTGAGAAATCTTGGACCAAAGAATTGTAATAACACAGCAAAAGGACTCTCAAAGAAGCGAATTTCCGGCATTGGCTTTCTGAGAGCCATGTAAGCTAGTCCAACTGCCTCAATCGCCATTGAGTAATCAATTCTTTGAGTAGAGAGACAAATTCCCCGCCATTTCTCCATGTACAAGGGAATCAGTTCATCTTGTTGATCTGTAATTTGGGTAATCTGATTCATTTTCAGGGTGTTGGTGACGAAGCTATACGGGTTCAAGAAAATTCCTCTCTGATTTCAGCGGCTCAATTGACTTCTAGCTAATTGGCATTAGCCATTCGATATCCGTACAACTTTCCCATCTGTTTGGGATTGCCTATTACGGATATCAATCAGCGAACCCACATTTGATTTTTGCCCCATTGCTTGAGAAATCAGTTCCAACAATCCCTGCGATCGAGTACTGATGAATGCCTCAAAATCATCTGCCCATAATGTTTCTGGCTCAATTAAATGAGAACGGAGCATAGTATCAATTCGTTGCTTGGGGATACCCTGCGACTCAATTGTCTTAAGGTACTGACTGGGTGCCCTACCCCCAATCTTCTGGTTACTTAGCTTAGATAGAGGGGTGCGATTAACCAGACAGTTGTAATGAGATGCGGCAATCCCCAGGCGCTTACAATAGGCTGTCGGGAAAATATGATGGCTTTCAATAGGGTCATTAAAATAGTTCACGTCCGATAAAGCTTCACCTGTCGCTAGATCGATCGCTCCATGCCGTCGTAATAGGGCACTGACGCTTTTGTAAACTGAACCATACCGTCTTTGAACGCCAAGTAGACGGTTGCTGTTAAAGATGGCATCACTGATTGTGCTGGGAACAGGACCATCACGGAGCAACCATTCAGGAACTTCGAGCATATCCCGTGCCGCCCGCACTTCATGCCATGAGGTGTACATTGAGGCACAAGCCCCACACCAAAACCATTGCTCTAACCGAGAGCGAATTTTCCCTTGGGGAAATCCAATAATCGCCAGGACAGCTGCTAAAGCAACCAGTTGAATCTGATAGGGAATATCTTCAGCAGCTATGATTCGCTGCCCATGCAAAAATCTGGCAGATTCCTCGTATCCTCCGATAACCCGATCGACAAATGTCTGATATTCTTCGACCGTTAGGCTCAGTACCTCTCCCCTGCCACAAGCTACAACAGGAAGTTTCTGTGGCGGGTGAGCTAGCTTGAGTGCTTTTTGCCGCCGATAGTAAGTGGCAACCAGGGTAACGCAAGAGAGGAAGTCAATCTCCCGGACAGAACTAAGTACCCTAAATTTTTTGAGTTGCTTCTCACGGGTTTCCCAGTCTTCGCGCAGAGAGAAATCATCACTAGCGAAGCAGGCAGTTGCCAGGTCAAAAAAGTTAAGTTCAGTCCCCTGAGTATTGGTCTTCTCAAAAACCCGACAAATAGCAGGTTTTGGCAATTCCGGCTTCAATAGGATAACAGGGATTTGATAATGCTCAAATCGCTTGATAACTTCCTTCTCAAAGCGATCGATGATGTCGAGTTTAGTGGGGTTGTACTTCCAGTAACGGGAGTACTGTTGCCGCCAGTCCGCATAGCTAAATACGCTATTCACGGGAAAGAGGAGTAATTCATACTCCCGATCAGGCGCGGAACAGTCGATCGTAGTGCCTTCACCAAACCCAGGCTTAATTCGAGTTTTGTTGAAGCTGATGATAGTTGTCTCTCGCTCAACGGATGGATCTAATGCCTTCCTGATGTCAATGTAGTACCATCGTTCGCTAATCTTTTGGCTCCGCTTATCTCGAATCAGTGTCGGATTTTCAGAGAAAAGTGTCATAAACAATGTTGTCGTTCGCTGTTGCCCGTCCAAAATCAACTGGGCAGGAGGGGGAGCTTTCTCAAGAACAACTCCCTCCACTAACCGAGGGCGAAAGCTGGTATTGATGTTGGTTTCAAGCAATAAGATTGAGCCAACCGGCCATCCCAGACTGACACTCGCAAGCAACTGAGTCACCAAGTCATCTGACCAGCAAAAGCTTCTTTGCAGGTCAGGAATTTGAATCTTCCCCTGTCGAATTTTGAGAAGCAGATCAGGGAGAGCTTCTTTGGTGATATCGAAGGTAGAAATAATGTTGTTCACGGAGTCACCTGCGAAGTTGTGCTGGTGGGTTTCTAGAACCTTAGATCTTGTGTACTAGAACAATCAAGACCGCAGCACAATTCGCCATCACGTGATGGGAAGTTCCAAAAATAGAAACGATAAATTAACCCTCAGGAGAAATCTCAGGAAATAAGATGGCTCGAATTCGAGGAGGCAACGGGCACGCAGATTCCCACAGCGGATAGGGAATTTGTTGGTAGTGGGTCAGTAGGAAGTGAAATTCTCCCAATCGCCTTAGATACATATCCTTATATAAGGTAGGCTCACGGCTCCCCCCCATCCACCGTTCCATTGTAGGAACGCTACAGCCAGCAATAAGAGCTAAGTCTTCGTAAGTCAGGTCGTACTCTTGGTATAGCTGGCGAGGATGGTTCAGGCTAAGAGAACAGTTCACATAGATGCGGAACAGCGATCGCTCTACTTCACCAAACGGCAATTGACCAGATGGTCGGTTCATAGCCCCTCCTGTTGTGGGTTTTGAGTTAGGACTGGTTGCATGGGAAATAACTCAAGGTCGTCCTCACTTACCCAATCCATCACAGTCCACCGACGAGAAGGACTACTGTTATCCAGCATTAGCAAATAGGACCATCGCCAGTCCGCCCCCTGGTGTGGGGTTGTTTCACTGGGCAAAAGAATATGCCCAATAATGATCCCCCAATCAGTACTGGGTTGAGGTATCCAGCGACATCGGGTTCCAACGGCATACCTTGGAGCGGGAATTTGCTTTGGAAAATCTAAAGGAGAAGGAGGCTGAGTCATGTTCCAAAGCGTGGAGTGAACACATTTGGATTAAGAAGCATGGAAAGAAGAAAAGAGGGTTTGGGTGAAGGAAGACTTTGTTTAAACAATATCGCAATCTTTTGTTATTGCGATCCTGCGATATTGCAATTTTTATTGATTGCGTTTTTTTGGTGCGACAATGGTTCCCACACGAGGTAGTTCAAATTTCACCTTGGTCACAAAACACAAAAGTCCTGACTATTCCCAGGTGACAGGTCACATACCAAAAGACCTCGCCAGGAAATTTCGGGTGTACTGCGCTGATCAAGACATCACAATCAGCGAGGCACTCGAAATTGCCGTTGGTGAGTTTTTGGAAGCGCGATCGTCGTCAGACTCAAGTTCCAACTCTTCTACAGACAGTGGAACAGATTCCTAACAAATTTCCTGCCTCGAATTGAAGCTGTTTTGTCAGTCGATACATTTAGGGGTAAGCAAGAGGTGGGAGCGATCGCCTTCCTGACATAGAACAAAGCAACTGGTAGGTCTGGTGTGTTCTCGCTCTAGCGGGAGTTGACCTATTTAAGAGTATGCTTACCCCGATGGTTGTAATGCGATCGCTGAAGCCTGTGAAGAAGGTTAGACTACCAGAGAATTTTCTATAGCCGTAGCTATATTTGGTGGGGGCGCAGGCGAGTCAGAAAGCCCCTCCAGAATTAGTGTTTGAACCATTACCTTTGTCCTAAGCTTTCTAGCCAAAGCTATATATTTCACAACTCCTCGACTCAGCACAACTACAAGTATTGCGGAACCTACACCTTAGTGCCTCCGCCACTCCCATGTAACAAAATTGCTGAAACTAGGAATGGATACCTCTTCTACATGTAGTCACCCTGAGCACAAGTCGGAACGAGTTTTTCATGTCCTGTTGAGGGTAGAAGATTGGTTGTAGTAGAAAAAACTTTTCTCAAAGCAGTAAATGAACGATAGAAATCTGGTTTGGGATCTAAAAACGTTTATTTAGACTAATGCCACAAATAGCGTTTTCCGTGAGTATTCCTAGAAATAACCACTATAAGTAGTGCTTTTTTATAATTAATTCAGACTTTAGTAGAAAAATCTTTGTCTGGAAGGTTTAGAAGAACTTAGGGAAAGTCTTGCAAAAATTAAATAATGACTTGAGTTGGTAGAAAAACATTGCCAGCCTATCAGGATGAATGGTCTCCTACCCTTGCCAGGTCTCCTTTACAGGACTTGGGCAGAGGCGATGAAAAGCTAAGTGACAGAGATCAATATGCTGCCCTACAAGCAACTTTAAAGGGAATAGCTGCTACACTTCCTCTGATATTTCTCAATAGAAAATGACTTAATTTGGCACTGGAAATTCGTAAAATTGATCTCCATATAGTATAAAGAGTAAATAGCAGAGTATTTTTGCCCTCAAACTAGTTTCTATTCGGTCTACCTAGGGCTTTGCTATAGAGTTGTGGACAGGATCAATCATTTCTAATATAGATTTGAGCCGCATCCTTGATTGGGATTGAGTAAAGTGAGGAACAGATTAGTTGGTACAAACTATCACTGCCAATCGCGAATGTTTGCAACCGCCTTTAAAGTGGGCTGGTGGAAAGCGATGGCTTGTACCTCTACTTCTTGATATGTGGCAACCATACTCCCATACCCGATTAGTAGAACCGTTTGTAGGGGGTATGGCAATTGCGCTAGGTTTACAACCAAGCCAAGCAATATTGAATGATCTCAATCCCCATCTGATTAACTTTTATCGTTGGTTAAAGAAGGGACTTTATGTTGAAATTCCTCTAGAAAATAATGAGGAATACTATTATCAATGTCGAGTAAGATTCAATCAGCTGATTTATGCTAACGAAGCAGATAGTGTGGAGGCAGCAGAACTGTTCTATTTTTTAAATAGGACGGGATACAATGGTCTATGTCGCTTCAGTAGCCGCAATCAATTTAATGTTCCGTTTGGTCGATATAAGACTATTAACTATATTAGGGATTTTACAAAATATTCCAGAACTTTTAGAAACTGGTTATTTACAGCAGACGATTTTAGCAATATACCTGTTAAACCAAACGACTTTATTTATTCAGACCCACCTTATGATGTGGAATTCACTAGATATAGTGCTCAAGATTTCAAGTGGCAAGATCAAGTGAGATTGGCAGAATGGTTAGCCAAGCATCGTGGACCTGTCGTTGCCTCTAATCAGGCAACCGATCGCATTGTAAGCCTTTATAAAGATTGCGGTTTCTCGATGATGTTATTAGACGCACCGAGACGTATCTCTTGTACAGGCGATCGCAAACCAGCCAAAGAGATTTTGGCATACAAGGGTTTATAGAAAGACCAAATAAGACCTTCTCTAGGAAGAATAGAAATATAGCAGCCTAACTGAGTTGTAAGACACAGCAATTTTCATTTGTGTATACTGCACCAACCTTTTGTATTGCCTGAATCCACAGGCATTTGCTGTGTGACGCTCGTCCGAAAGCCACTGTAAGCGGGTTATGAGCGGCATACCCTGAAGGTGTGCGCCTCCAACCTATTTGGGATTGCTGTAGATGTTCAAAAAGTAGCTTACTTTTTGAACACTGTTGTTCTGCTTGTTGTCAAAAAGTCTGGAAGCTTTGGTGCGATTGAGTTGTGGACTTTTTGAACAATTTGAGTGGGCATTATGTTGCTACAACGGGTTGTACCGTGAAAACTCTAAGGGCGCGTTTAATGTGCCGATGGGTCGCTACAAAAATCCCACAATCTGCAATGCATCTCTGCTTCGGGTTGTATCGGCAGCACTCCGGTCAACAACGCTCAACGTTGAACCCTTTGATGCAGTTTTAGAAAACGCTACAAGCAGCCGCGATTTTGTCTACTTTGATCCGCCCTATCACCCTATTAGCCGCACCAGCAATTTCACGGCTTACAACCGCTATTCCTTTCACCCGATCGATCAGATTCGACTACGCGATACGTTTGTGGAACTGGCTCGACGGGGGGTTAAAGTGATGCTGTCTAATTCAGATTGTCCCTTCATTCGAGATTTGTATCAGGATTTCCCAATTCACTCGATTTCAGCCGTTCGAGCGATCAACTCCAATGCTCAAAAGCGCGGCAAGATCAGTGAGGTGTTGGTGACATCGTATTGAGTTTTGAGTTTTTGAATTATAAGTTGGCTGAGCTTGCCGCAGCCTGAGTTCTTGTCAATGGTTAATGGTCAATGGTCAATGGTTAATGGTCAATGGTTAATGGTTAATAGTTAATGGTCAGTTGAGGCGGTGGATGATGGGTGGGGGATGAAGTACGGCAAGGACATCGGATCTGAGCCGCCGAAAGAGATGCGATGAATCACGTCTGTTCTGTTATAGCCGTAGCCACCATTGTGTTAGGACAATTCAAAGTCCTTTGTCCTAATACCGCTTTAAATGGTTTCCAGTGCAAATGCGGACGCTCGTAGGGGCGGGTTTAGCTGTTTACTAACGGCAAATCCAAGCACTTATCTGCAAAACCTGCCCCTACCGATATCTGTCTTGAGCACCATTTGATTTGGTATGACCAGGTTGAATACAGCTATAAGTGCTAATAGGTGATGAAAAAAGTGAAGGCTAAGGGAGAAGCTGTCTTGAGTCTTCATCCCCTAGCCTTGAAACTGAAATTTTAGTGTTGCAGCGATGTCTTATGCTTTTGCATTCATCTTGGCAGTTGGCATCACCACTTTCTTAGCTAAACCAACTGTTTGCAATGCTTTGATCGCCCACCAGGTTGGATCATATTCCCACCATCTCAAACCAGCAGGTGCCACATTGGGATGCGCGTGGTGGTTGTTGTGCCAGCCTTCGCCATAAGCCAAAATTGCAGCCCACCAGAGATTACGGGAGTTGTCTTCAGAGTCAAAGTTGCGGTAGCCCCACATGTGGGTCGCAGAGTTGATGAACCAGGTGCTGTGCCACAGCAAAATGCGGCTAACAAACACACCGTAAATAACAAACGACCAGCCGCCCATGGCATAGAGCAAAAACCCTAGGGGCAATTGCAAGAGTAAAAAGTTGCGATCGAGCCAACGGTAGTAGGGATCACGAGCTAAATCAGGTGCATAGCGGTAGTAAACGTCTTCGTTAAAGGAATCGGGACGTTGATAGATCAACCACAGAACGTGGCTCCACCAAAAACCACGGCTAGCCGCATAGGGATCTTTTTCTGCATCTTCGGTGTGGGCGTGATGGCGACGATGTCCGGAAACCCAGAAGATGGGTCCACCTTGCAGGGCTAAGGCTCCAATCGTGGCAAGGATATATTCCAACCATTTGGGCACCTGAAAGCTGCGGTGGGTTAGCAAACGGTGGTAGGACATGCAAATGCCAATACTGCCGCAGAGCCAATGGACGGCGATCGCCACTCCTAATGCAGACCAGGAGAAGAACCAGGGCGCAAGCAGTGCCACAGCGTGAACTGCCGTGAAGAAGATCACGTGCGACCAACTAAAGACGGCGTCCTCAGGAGTAGTTCGGACTACGTTAACTGTCATAAATGTTCCTTGTTACGAGCCTTGCAATCCATCACACCACTCTCGCTCGTACAGGCTTGCTACTTCGCGAAGGCGTTAAGCTTTGCTTGTTATGGGGAGAGATTGTTAAAGTAGGAAAAGAAATGCAAGTATTACTTACATTTTTAGCCTAACACGTTCTTTCCAAAGTGCAAGTGGCACTTGCATTTTTATTTTCTATGACCCGTTCCAGCTATTCCACCCACCAACGCCTGATCCAGGCAGCCTTGCAACTGTTTGCAGCTCAGGGCATCACCGATACCACGACACGGCAAATTGCGGAACTGGCAGGGGTCAACGAAGTTACCCTCTTTCGTCACTTTGGCAGTAAAAATGGCTTGCTGCTTGCCGTTATTGAGGATGCAGGCATTTTTACCTGGTTGGGTGAAACGCTGGGGCAGCAAGCCAGTCAGAGCAGTACGGTTCCAGAGGCGTTGCGAACCTATGCCAACCAGAGCTTGTGGGCACTAGAGCGGATTCCTGAATTGGTGCGATCGCTGATTGGGGAAGCAGGGCAGTATCCTCCAGAAAATCGACAGGCTTTGGGACGTGGGTTGAATCAGGCAAACCGCTACACAACCCAGTTTCTAACCACTGTCCTACATCATCAACATTTGCAAACCCATCTACCGATTGAAAAACTGGCGAGCTTACTTAACAGTTTGTTGTTAGGATATCTGGTTTTAAAGTTAACAAGCGAAGGTGATGAACCCTGGAAGAGTCAGGAGGAGTTTTTAACCGACTTGATTGAGTTGTTTCTCCATGGAGCATTGACCCCGCCCATACTGGGTACGGTTGAGACGCCAACCCGCATCACCCCCGTGTTGCGATCGACGTTGATGCCAGCAGACTCTACTGATCTACCTGCTTCTCTGGTTCACAGCATTCTCAAACAAGCTAAGAAAATGAGCTTGCAAGACTATGCGCTGGCGTATGTTCTATTTGCGGGTGGGTTGAGTGCTGAGGAATTGTCGTTGTTGGAGCGATCGCACTCCATCATTGACTACCAACATCATCTGCTCCAGATTCCGCAGGGGCGTGTGCGTCAGGTGCCCCTCAATCAGTGGATTTTGGGTCGTCGTTATGGGTCGCACCCCCACAACCCCTTGACACGCTGGCTTAAGAGTCGCAAGGATAGCCAACCTGCACTCTTCCTCAACGCTGTGGGCAATCCCATCACCGAAGTTGAGATTCGACTGCGCTGGCAGTTGTGGGTGGATGACCTGTTGACCCCTCAAGGCTATCTTCCGGCGATCGCCCAAACCCAACACACCTGGTGCATCGAGATGCTGATGCGGGGCGTCAGCCTTGAAACTTTGAGTTTGCTCACGGGCAAATCGACGGCTGAGTTGCAGCCCTATGCCAATCGCGCTCATGAAAAAGAGGCATTAGAGCAAGCCATTCGGTTTGATCAAAAACCCAGTAACTCTACTCCTTAATCAAAACCTTCTTGGATCGGGTTATACCAATTTGACTTGAAAAGGCGACAAATGCTTGTACAGGTTTGGCACTGCCAAACCCCTCCATAACTCTGATTTGTTTGCAAAACTCGTTAAATCGGTATTAGTTTGCAAGCGATCGATTAACGGTCACCGGAAATGGATCGGACTCAGCGGTATATAATTGCCCAGCAACTTTGTAAATCATCACGGCTCTGACTCGCTCTATCTCGTGATATCCCGCCTGATTGGTCAGGTGATATCCGGGTTCCACAATTTGCAGACCGCCTAACTCCATCGCCCCAATTTCTTGAGATAACAAGGGGCGATCGCCTGTTTCTGGGCGGATCTCAATGTTCTGAATTTCAAGAGCCACCAAGTCTTGCACTGTATTTTCAACCCGAAGGCGCACAACCGCATGACCGACAGGAGGGGCGTTGCGGTTGGACTGCACTCCATCTACGACCACCTGATCTTCATACGCTTCTAAGATCGTGACGCTGACAAGAAGCGGATTAACAGAAGCAGGTTTAGACATCACTGAAGCATCCGAGATAACAAGTTCATGAGAGGTTGATCCCCGACAAGAAACCCCTTGAAAGAGGCTACTGAGGATCAACGGAGTAAGAATAATGAGTTTGCGATCGATGCGTTGCATTGCAAGAACGGTTCTTATGGACTAGAAAACCAGGCCATGGGGATCTAACGGCGTCAGTCCTATTACAGTTGGAGCCTGATCCTCGATTACTTGAGGAAACCGAGAATCAGGCGATCGCGCGCTACATCATGGTAGATGAGTCCGGTGTAATGGTCTATCCCACTTCGTAGTGAGTCAGCCCAAACACAGACACATATTGGCTGTAGGTGAGATCAATGAAACCATCATTTGGATCTCCACTCGGTGCTAGACCATCCACGCCATGCGGGTTCCGCACACGGATAATTTGTTGACCTGCACCGTTGGTAAAGGCAGCAACGACCGAGTAGGCGTGTCGTCCGTAGATGAAGGTTGAGTCTTGGGTTGCACCACCTGCTGCTACGGGGCGACCAGCGGCTAAAGCCGCTTGAATGCTGGCGAAGCTCACCTGAGTGACTGCATTAGCGGTCGAGGCACGACCTGTGATGTAGGTCATGGGTCGATAGGAGAGATCGCCATTCCCAATCAAGTTATAGCCGTTGCGGTTTTCACGAAACTCACGCCACTGAGCATACGCCCGCTCGACCAATGGTGCCCAGAGAATATTGGCACTGTTGCTAGCGAGATTGCCTCCGTTCGCAAAGAGGAGTCGTCCATTGCTGCTCGTGGCTAATCGGCGATCGACTGTGACATATTCCGCTCTGGGATCAGGGGCTGTGGTGCCATTGTTGTTGGTAGCGGAGTAGAACCGGACGGTATAGGTGTTGTCGCCGTTGTCGATCAACATATCGCGAATCGCGTTTGGTCGGACGTTGAGCACTGAACCCAATGCAGCCAGGAAGGCACAATCGCCTAGTCCCCCCTGGTCGATGTCATCAATTCGAGGGCTTCCGGTACTGCCAAACAAGCTGCCTTGCACCACGGTATGGGTAAAGGTGGCATTGTTAAAGCTGTTGGTGGGGGTAACGGTGCCTAAGAAATGGCGGCCAATTAGCCCTTCCAGGGTCGTCGCTGCCATGTTGGTTGAGATGCCATTGGCAACCTGCCCCGACAGATACTGCACGTAGTCGCGCATGTTGAAGCGAGGCGCATTGTTAACCAGGGTTCTCAAATCTGTTTGTTCTGCCGTATTGACAATGCCGTCGTCGCTTCCCGCATTGCGGAAAATCGCGATCATGTCGTTGCGACTGAGTTCGTTGTCAGCCGATAAACTGGCGATCGCCGACTGCAATTGAGCATCCGTGATGTTGGCGGGAATCCAGGAGTTACCACCACTGCCACCCCCACCACTCGGCGGACCTGCTGTAGTCAGCACATAGCTGCCAACTTCACTAGAGTCAAAGCTTGTGACTCGAATGCGGTAATCGATTCCCGCTTGAACTACAAAGGAGAGTTCTGAGTTGAGGGTTTCATTCGCATCATCGTTGAAACTGATCTCTTGACCTGTGCCGCCATCCACCAGTTGCAAATAGGTATCAAACCCCTCGGAGCCGAGGTTGATGCGTATGGTTTGCCCAGCAGTTGCTCCAGTCAAGCGATATTCGTCGAAATATCTGCCCTGACGCAGTGGGTTGTCGGGGTCCGTCGTGCTCAAGCTGCCATTGACAGTAGCCGTGGGTCCAATGTCAGTCGTTTGAACTCCTCCTGAGGTTGTCAGCGTAAATGCCCCTGTGACTCCAGAGTCAAAACTGCTAGCACGTAGGATGTACTGAATACCAGCCTGAGCTGTAAAGGTCAGTTCAGAATCAAATGTGCCATTAGCATCATCGTTGTAGTCGATGAGTGCGCCAGTAGCGGCATTGACGAGTTGCAAATAGGTGTCAAAGTCTGCATCCAGATTGACTCGCACGGGTTGTCCAGCCGTCACACCCGTCAATAAGTAATCTTCGGCATAGCTGCCCGATCGCAAACTGTTACTGGGATCAAAGACATCCAGGCTGCTCGTAATGCTTTGATTAACGGCGATCGCATCAATATTAGGGCGGGTTCTCAGCGTGTAGTTCCCCGTTGCTCCAACCGTAAAACTGGTTGCCCGAATGAGATAGTTCGTTCCTGCTGCCACCGTGAAGATCAGTTGAGCATTAGTATTGACTTCACTCGTATCATCATCAAAGGCTATGAGTTGCCCGGTATCGGCGTTGACGAGTTGCAGGTAGTTGTCAAAACTGGATTCCAAGTCAATTCGGATTTCTTGCCCAACGGTTGCCCCGGTTAAGCGGTAATCGTCAAAGAAGCGTCCGGTGAGGAGAGGATTGTTGGAGTCAGTGTTGGATAGGCTTCCGGTTCGTTCTGCTGATGCGCCAATGCTTTGAGATGCTGGAGACGTGGTGAGGGTATAGTTTCCAGTGTCAGCAGCCCCGTAGGATGTGACTCGAACTCGATAGGTGATCCCGGCCTCAGCCGTAAAACTTAGTTCTGAGTTAAGACTGCTATTGGCATCATCATTGAAGCTGATTTCTTCTCCAGTCGCATTGTTGACGAGTTGCAAATAGGTGTCGAAATCACTGGAGTTTAAGTTGATTTGAACAGACTGCCCAGCCGTAATTCCATTTAACAAATAGTCATCTGCGTAACTGCCAAATCGCAGCGGATTTAAAGTGTCACTATCGCTCAAACTCCCACTGACTGTAGAAAGAGCTTGAATGGACTGCTGAAATCCGATCGCACTTAAATCAGGAGTTTGCAGATCAGCCGACAAATCGAGTCGATAACTGGCGTTTCCTCCTGCCCCTGGTGTGACTCGGACAAAGTAGGTGCCTGTTGGCAAGCTTTGACTAATCTGATCAACGATCGCCCCTCCTGCTGAGGAGTTTTGGATAACCGTGCCATTCAGATCAAGCAGAGCAACGTTGGCATCTCCGGTAAGGGATGTCAGAGAGAGCGCGACATCGCGATTGATCGCTAAGTCAAACCGGAAGAAATCATCTGTGTCATTTCTGCCCACAAAACCCGTGAAACTCTTGGTTCCACTTAATGAACCTAAGAACGGAGCTTGTTCAAGGGTGTTGTTGTTATCGGGAGAGGCGATCGCGGATAACCCCAAACTAAAACGAGTGGGTGTTTTACTTCCAGCAACACGGACATAGTAAATTCCTGCCTCGACATTCGTAGCAATCACCTCATTGGCATTGCCTCGTCGCCTCGACTGTTTAACCACTTGTCCGGCTGAATTGAGCAGAGCCAGATCCGCGTTGGCAGACAATCCTCGTAACGTAGCGCGAAAACTACTGGCTGCGGCAAAGTTTACTTTGTAAATGTCAAACCTATCCCTGCCACCAACTAAGTTTCTCACGGTTCGAGTGGCTGTAAGAGTACCAAGGTTGGCTGCTAAACGGGGGGTATTTCCAGGGTCTCTAACCATAATAGTTGCGGAAATTACATTGAGTTGAGTAGGCGACAGCAAACTCCTAAGAACCATGAGTTCTTAAGTAGCTGTCTGTAGTTACGTGCAAACGGAGATTCGTTGTAATTAAGAATGCAGGGTAGTTGCAGAGCACGTAAGTGTGTCGGTTAAGCCGTTACCCTTGCTGAACTAGCATTCTTTAACTACAAAAATCAGCAACATCACTTATAAACACGTTATCGGGTAGAAAAAGTCAATCGTGAATTTACGGGAATGAAATTCAGAATTCTACGAAAATGCACTGCTTTATCACTATAAATTCTCACTTTTGCGTTTAGAGGCAAGCGTGACATTTTGTATTAAAAGCCACCTTTACAGAAAATTTACGTAACTCCCGCAATAGTGAAGGAATGACTTGTTCTGTATCCGTTTTCCGGAGTAGTGCAGTCTCGCAGGAAAAAGGAAGTGTAGCAGCCTCGTATTATCTTTTACCTATTCACCGAGTAACCTCTTTAAGATCATTGAGTCAGGCTATACAACCTTTAATTAATGTCGCTATCTTCACCTGGTGTTCCTAAAACCTGAGATTACAGAGTCAAAAGTCCCAACATGCGTGTGTCTCCATTCACCTCTAATTTCTGGTTTTACTGTTGAGCGAGGCAGTTCATCTGAATAGAGGTATCTTGCTTTACTGGCAAGATCTCTTCTACGGACTCTATTCTTAGCTAACCAATTTTTTATGTTTCATCAAATGGCTACTCCATACGTATTTCAACTCAAAACCAGGCTTTTGAGCGCGGCAACAGCTCCTGAGTTGTTGTATTGGATTAACAATATTTTGGAATTGGGGGCAACTCATCTATTGCTTGACATGAAAGATGTTTTGTTCATGGACAGTAGCGGTTTAGGTGCTCTAGTGATCGCCCATAACCGCGTACAAAAAGCTGGAGGAAAGCTGATGCTCTGCTCTCTCAGTGGTCAAGCCAGAATGTTGTTTGAACTCTCTGGAATGGAAAAAATGTTTGAAGTTTATTCAGATAAGGACGCTTTTGAACAAGCTTCATAACAAAACCGACCTGTATCGGTTGAGTAGACCTTTGGGTAGTGCCCTAGAAGGAGTGAGCGTGCGAAATGCCTATGCTCGCTCCCTCTCCCTCTCGCTCTCTGAGTCCCCATCCTTGCCTCAATAGGACTATCGACCTTGTGCCTAACCCGAATTGACGTTGAGCTAATAGAGTTACTGGTTTTAATCTCTAAATCTGGTTTAACTGGCTTAGAATCGTGGATTTAATAAATTCGCAAACTGTAAGGGCGGATTTAGCAGCCCCATCTGCATTCTGCAATGGATTTAACGGCAAAACCCGCCCCTGCCGAGTGTTGAACTGATTCAATCCGCGTTTCTTAATTTGGCGTTGCTGATCTAATGTATGAATTTCGGAGGGGCGTTTCGCGAAACACCCTACAGCAATGGTGCGTTCTGAAGAATCATACTGCTTTCAGCAACGCCCTTGACTTAACCTGCCTAGCTTAAGGCGTAGGCAGATTGAAGTGCCCATAGAATCAAAGCTGCAATCGAACCAATAATCAAGATGGCAGATAGGATGACAGCAAGTAAACTATCTGCACCTTTAAATTTCATAATTCCACGATCTAGATCTGTCATATATGACTATCTCCTGACAGCAACTATGGCTTGAACAACTATGGTTTGAACAACAACTGAATTTGATGGTGAATGAATGGGTTGGGGACGGGTGGTTGTGTGTAACCAGGACTGGCTTATGAGGATGGTCTACCGCTGGCATACCAGAATTCTCTATTTAGAGAAATTGATTCCTCAAACACTTCAATTATTAAAGGAGGGACGCCCCTCTGCTGATCAGAATTTAGAAAATTTTCCAGATTATTTTAGCGGGATTAGGGGCGATCGCACTGTGCTTTAAATGTCCTTGCCTGTCGTTATCGGTTGCCAAATCTGGGGTAGAACCTGGCTTTTTTCCCGTTTTTTCTGATGTCTGGATAGACTAGTCACAGTCTAGGTTGTGAGGACGCTGCTGCGTGAAACTTGTCCTGATTATTGTGCTGGCAGGTGTGGGTTTATTGCTGCTAGTTGAGATGGGTCTGCGATTTTTGGGGTTTGGCAATCCTTTGCTTTACATCGCGGATGAGCAGATTGGTTACTTAATTGCTCCTAATCAGCAGGTAAAACGGTTTGGCAACCGTATTGTGATCAATCAGTACTCTATGCGCGGCACAAATGTCTCATCCCAGCGATCGCCCTCCACAGTGCGTCTGTTTTTGCTGGGAGACTCCGTTGCCAATGGAGGTTGGTGGACTGATCAAGCTGAAACGGTTTCAGAGCGATTGCGAGAGAAATTACAAGCTCAATTGCCACGCGCGGCAACCCAGACGGGTACGCCTCAAGCCGTCGAGGTACTGAACGCCTCGGCTAACTCGTGGGGACCCCGCAATGAACTGGCGTATTTGCAGAAGTTTGGGACATTTGATGCTCAGGTAGTCGTGTTGCTGATTAACACGGATGATCTCTTTGCTACGGCTCCTACATCGGTGCAGGTAGGGCGCGATCGCAACTATCCCGACCGTCAACCCCCGTTTGCTCTGGCAGAAGCGGTCAGTCGTTATCTGCTGAAGCCTGTGCCGATTCCAGAGTTGGAGGTCATTCAGGCTGAGGGGGGCGATCGCGTTGGCATCAACCTTGACGCGATTTCTAAAATTAATGCACTTGTCAGGCAAAACAACGGCAAACTCGTTCTGGCGATGACTCCTTTGGTGAGAGAGTTGGGCGCATCGGGTCCACGCGACTATGAAGTCAAAGCACGACAACGGCTCAAAGACTTTGCTGCTGATGAAACTATTCCCTATATGGATTTTCTACCCATCTTTAATCAAGTGGGGAACTTCAAAAGCCTCTACCGAGATCACATTCATCTCAACCCCCAGGGAAATCAGCAGGTGAGCCAGCATTTAGCAGAGATCGTGCGATCGCTCTTGTAAAGCGTGCCTGACCTCACTTCAGCGTCGAGCTAAACAGGGTTTGCACCTCCTGCCACGCCTCAGCCGCGTAGGTGGGGTGATAGCTGGCGCGTTGGTCGCAAAAGAACCCATGCTGAGCCCCGTCATAGCGAAAGATGCGGTGGGGAATGGCGTTTTGCTGGAGAGCCGCTTCGATCGCATCGACATGGTCTGGCGGAATGCTGGGGTCGGCGGTGCCAAAGAAGCCATAGAGCGTCCCTTGAATCGTTGGGGTGCGGTTCAGGGTGGGTTCCCCACCACCAGGACACCAGGTAGGAATGGCGGCTCCGTAAAAAGAGGCAGTGGCTTTAATATCCGGTAAGGTTGCGGCTAGATAGGCGACGTGTCCGCCAAAACAAAAGCCAATACAGCCGATGTTGTTAGGCTGGATATTAGGTAAAGCTTTGAGATAGGCGATCGCCGCTTGAATATCACCCAAGAGTTCATCGGCTTTGGTCTGCTCTTTGTAGACCCGTCCCAGTTTGACATCGGCATCGGTGTAACCCACTTCAAAGCCAGGGGCAAGGCGTTGATAAATGGCAGGGGCGATCGCAATGTAGCCAGCTTTGGCAAATCGTTCGGTAACATCACGAATATGGGCGTTTACCCCAAAAATTTCTTGAATGACGACCACCCCCGGAAAGGAACCCGCTTCGGTGGGTTGTGCCAGGTAAGCGTCGATCGCCAACTCCTGATTAAAGATTTTGATGGGGTTAGTCTGGATTGTGGTGGTCGTCATAGCAACATAGCTCGATGATTTCAAGACGGGGGATATCTCACGTTTACCATCTCAGATTAAAAATCTTTTTGTAAAGCACAATTTAAGGTGAAATCCTGGAAAAAATTCGATTTAATCTGTAGGAACTCTACGTAACTGCCCTTCGCTGTACGTAACAGCCTCAAACCCTACCTTTTCCCAGCCTCATTTCAGTTAAACGCTTGCTTAGCATCTCGGAGACGTGCATGGTTCAGTTTCACATTCAACCTGACAGTGAGATTCCCGCATCCACTCAGTTATATAACCAGATTCGGTTTGCGATCGCCTCACGCCAATTTCCCCCCGGACATCGCCTGCCCAGCACCCGTCAGCTTGCCATGCAAACGGGGCTACACCGCAACACGATCAGCAAAGTTTACCGTCAACTGGAAGACGCGGGAGTAGTGGATGCTCAGGCGGGTTCCGGCATCTATGTCCGGGCGCAGGGGGACGAAGGCGGTGGCAAAGGCGGGCGATCGCCTCTGTTTGCGCAATATCCAGAAGCTTACAAACTGGTGCAAAAGAGCCTGGATGAGCTGCTGAGTCAGGGGTGCTCCTTGAGTCAGGCGCGGGAATTGTTTCTCTCAGAGATTGACTGGCGGTTGCGGTGCAGCGCACGAGTGTTGGTCACGGCTCCCAGTCAGGATATTGGCGCAGGTGAGTTGATGGTGCGCGAGTTAGAGCAATCCCTTCAGATTCCAGTGCAACTGGTGCCCATGGAGGAGTTGGCGCAAGTGCTGGATCAGGCGCGGGGAGGTACGGTTGTCACCAGTCGCTATTTCATCGGTGAGGCAGAGGCGATCGCGGCTCCCAAGTCGGTGCGGGTCATCCCCGTAGATATCTACGACTACAGCAACGAACTCCAGATGCTCAAAACGGTTCCTAAAGGTAGCTGTATCGGTATCGTTAGCTTGAGTTCTGGGATTTTACGAGCCGCAGAGGTGATCATTTACAGCCTGCGAGGTGACGAGTTGTTGGTGATGACGGCTCAAACGGAGGATGCCTACAAAATCAATGCGATCGTTCGGAGTAGCCAATACATCAGTTGTGATCAGGCGAGCATCTCAGTTGTTAAAGCTGCCATTCAAACGGCGCGAGAAGACCTCATCCGTCCGCCACAGATCATCGCCTATGACAACTACATCGGTACGAAGTCGATCAATTTATTGAAGCGAGAGTTGGGGCTGGAATGAAAAGGGAAGAGGGAAGAGGGAAAGGATGAACGATGAAGGATAAAGGATAAACGGGAAGAGGGAAAGGATGAACGATGAAGGATAAAGGATAAACGGGAAGAAGGCAGAGGGAAAGGATGAACGATGAAGGATAAAGGATAAACGGGAAGAAGGCAGAGTCGCGATTTATCGCGACTGTAAGAAGAAGGAACGCGACTGTAAGAAGAAGGAACGCGACTGTAAGAAGAAGGAACGCGACTGTAAGAAGAAGGAACGCGACTGTAAGAAGTTAGGGGAGTGGCGATTAAAACCGCAGCTACCAGAACAAAGCCTGCCTACGCCGGTTCAAAACCTCAGTTCGCGTCGGCGGACTTCACTTCAATAGCCGCGAATTCCTTCGCCGGGTTAGTCCCCCAATCACGAGGTACACCCGTGGTTGCATACCGGGTAATCGCGAATCAACCTCAAATTCTAAGGATCGGGAATTAAATAATCTGAAAAACGGCAACCTCCTGTACGGGCGCGGCATTCGGCAGAGGGTTCTGAAACAATGGCAAGGGCTTTTGACCGAATGTCACGCCCCTACCCAGGAATTACATCTTCATAAATTCGCGATCCTAAGCCTCAACCGATCGCCCCTTGACCCTTGCCCCTTGACCCTTGACCACTAACCATTGACCACTAACCCTTGCCCCTTGGCCACTAACCATTGACTATTGACCATTGACTATTGACCACTACTCCCACCCCCTTGCCCCTTGACCATTGACCACTAACCATTGACCCTTGACCACTACTCCCACCCCTTGACCATCGACCAATCGCGATCGCCCAAAAGGAGGTTGATCCTTCTGCCACACTCGCTATGCTGCTATCATCACTATTTTGTGTTTAGATGACATTTGCAAACAAACGAGAAATGTTACTTTTCTCTATATACAGTAATGCTTATCAAGACTAAGATGCAGATGCGGTTAACTTGCCGCTCTGACACTTAATTTCAAGGATTAGTAGATACAATTTAGCCGCGATCGCAGGCACCCATATACTCAAATAATGTCTTCTGTTGTTTTTGAAATTTTAGTTGTCCTCTTCCTGATTATCGCCAATGGCGTCTTTGCGATGTCTGAAATGTCGGTTGTTTCAGCCCGCAAAACCCGATTGCAAGAACTAGCTGAACGAGGAGATGCGAAGGCACAGGCGGCGTTAGATTTAGCTAATTCTCCCAATCGATTTCTCTCGACGGTTCAGGTTGGGATTACGCTCATCGGCATCTTGGCGGGTGCGTTTGGAGGGGCAACCCTGTCTGAAAAGCTAGCCGTTGTGGTGGATCGAGTCCCGTTTTTGGCACCCTACAGCGAAGCCGTCAGTTTAGTCATTGTGGTGTTAATCATCACCTATTTGTCGCTGATTGTGGGGGAGTTGGTGCCCAAGCGGTTAGCGATGAGCAACCCCGAAAAAATTGCCTCTTTTATTGCCCAACCGATGGGGTGGATTGCGGCGATCGCCTACCCCGTGGTGCATCTACTCAGCAGCTCAACTGAGGCCGTGCTCAACTTGTTAGGAGTGCGCCATGACTCCAACGTGCCCCTTGTGACTGAGGAAGAGATCAAGGTGCTGGTGCGTCAGGGGGCAGAAGCCGGGATGTTTGAAGTAGCTGAGCAAGACATGGTGGAGCGAGTGTTTCACTTGGGCGACCAGCATGTCAGTGCGTTGATGACACCTCGGCTCGACATTGTGTGGCTGGATATCAACGACTCGCTGGAGATGAACCGCGAAAAGATGATCGAAAGTCGCCACAGCCGTTTCCCCGTTTGTCAGGACACGTTAGACAACATTCTGGGTGTGCTCCATGTCACCGATGTAACGGTGCGGAGCCTGTCTGGACAACCGCTCGACCTGCTCACGGATCTGCGACAACCCCTATTTGTGCCAGAGAGCACCCGCGCCCTCAAAGTGTTGGAACTGTTTAAGCAGTCGGGCACCCACATGGCGTTGATTGTGGATGAGTACGGCGTGACCCAAGGGATTGTGACGTTGAATGACGTGATGGAGGTGATCATTGGCGATATTCCCTTTGCGGATCAGCCACAGGAATCGCCTGCCATCCAGCGAGAAGATGGCTCCTGGCTACTGGATGGGATGTTGCCCATCGACAAGTTCAGAGAGTTGTTTGAACTGGAAGACCCGGAGGAGCGGAGTAGCTATCAAACCTTGGGTGGCTTTGTAATTAACCAGCTAGGACGCATCCCCACATCGTCTGATCACTTTGAGTGGGAAGGCTTTCGCTTTGAGGTGGTGGACATGGATGGTAATCGCGTCGATAAAATGTTAGTCATGCCTCTTCAGGCGCGATCGCCCCATTCACCTGACTCTGACTAACCCATGCCTGACTCCGCTGATGTTCCCAATGCTCGCAAGATCAACAAACCACCCGTTCTATTTGAAAAGACGCAGAAAATTATTCAACAGCTTGAGGCAGAACTCGGTGCCCCATTTTTGGGCTATTGGACATCTCCAGGGGGCAGCGTTTGCCAGAGTGATGTCGAAGGGTTAGAAGAGGTGTTGCGGAAGATTGGCAACCCCAAGAAGTTGTTTCTGTTTCTTAAATCGGACGGTGGCTCAGGGTTAGCGTCATTGCGAATTGTGCATTTGTTGCGTCACCATGTGTCTGAGTTGATCGTCTTGATCCCCTTAGATTGCGCGTCCGCAGCGACGATGATCGCTCTGGGAGCCGACGAGATCCACATGGGCCCCTTGTCCTACCTGACGGCGATCGACACCTCGATTACCCACAATCTTTCTCCGGTTGATAACTACAACAATCTGGTGTCGGTTAGCCAGGATGAGTTGACGCGGGTGATCAACCTGTGGCGCAAAGAGGCAAAGGAAGACGACACTAACCCTTATCAGGCCTTGTTTCAGTATGTGCATCCCTTAGTTGTGGGAGCGGTCGATCGCGCCAGTTCCCTGTCGATTAAAGTCTGCACCGAAATTCTGTCCTACCATATGAAAGATCTGGACAGAGCCGAAACGATCAGCAATCACCTCAACTCAGAATATCCGTCCCATAGCTATCCCATCACCTTTCAAGAAGCAAAACGGATTGGCTTGACCGTCAAACCCTTAGAACCGACCATCAACTCGCTGCTGCTGGAACTCAACAAGCTCTATGCCGAGATGGGGCAAAAAGCTTTCACCTACTTCAACGAAGACAGCTATCACAACAACGAGATTTTGAATATCCACGAAGGGCGAGACATTCAGGTGTATTACCAGAACGATGTGGATTGGGCATACCGCAAAGAGGAACGACGCTGGGTGCGAATGAACGACGAAAGCTCGTGGCGACGGGTAGAGATGCGGAATGGGGAAATGTACGAGTCCGTATTTTATATCCGCTAAACGTTTAAACGCTAAGTATCTATTCCTTGAGATAGATTTTAGACGCGATCGCCCCATCAAGGGCTGTCGCTGTGTCATTTTGGCTGTGCATTTTGTCACCGATTGGTATACCTTAAATGAGTAGTAACCTTTTACAAAACGCAATATTGACTGACTGCTTTGTGGACAACCGTTAAGACGGTTAGAGCAAAGGGTTTTGGGGGCAATGCCCTCAGTCAGGGGTTTTCACCTGTACCCCGTCACCATCAATGCTTTGATTGCTATCCCTTTCTCATTTGATAAGACTCATGCTGCAATCAGTTTTGACTCCCCGACAGGGTACGACCTTGCGTGTTAAAGCCAGTCAGTTAAGATATGTCTGGTTTTGTGCATTGCTGTTGGCATCGGGATGTAATCTTATGCCGCCCGGAGATGCTCAGACTCAACCACCGGGCGCACCGGGAGAGGAAGAGTCGATCGCGGTGAATGTGGCGATCGCTCGTGAAGCCTCTCTGGAAGGTGAGGTGGAATACACGGGGACAACCCTCCCCTATCGCGAAGTCTCGTTGCGATCGCAGGTTGAAGGGCAACTGCTGAATATTAGCGTCGATGCAGGCGATCGCGTAGAGCAGGGTGAGGTAGTTGCTCAACTGGACGATCGCCTGTTAGAAGCGGCAGTGATTGAAGCACAAGCTGAGGTAGCGGCTCGCGAATCAGAAGTGGCGAGTTTGCGGGCTGAGGTCGGCGATGCTATGACTCAGGTAGAACAAGCCCGATTGGAACTGCAACAGGCACAATCTGACCTGGAAAGACTGGAGCAACTCTTTCAAGATGGGGCGATCGCAGAGCAAGAGGTGGAGCGGGGACGCACAGCAGTAGCCACTGCCGAACAAGTGGTGCGATCGGCGCAGCAACAAGTCCGCACTCGCCAACAAGAAGTTGCGGCTGCTCAGCGTCGCGTCATGGCTCAACAAGCGTTAGTGGCTCAAGAGCGAGAGCGGCAATCCTTTACGCAACTGGTCTCCCCGGTAGATGGATTAGTGCTGGAGCGCGTCACCGAACCTGGCAACCTGGCGCAACCCGGTAGTGAGATTGTGAAATTGGGGGATTTTAGTCAGGTCAAGGTGCTGGTGCAGGTTTCCGAGCTAGAGTTAGCTGGCATTCGCGTAGGGCAACCTGTGCAAGTTCGCCTGGATGCCTTGCCTAACGAAACTCTAACTGGACGAGTCAGTCGCATTTCCCCGGCAGCCGATCCGACGGCACGTTTGATTCCCGTTGAAGTAACGATTCCCAACTCCAATGGACGCATCGGCAGCGGACTATTGGCGCGGGTCAGTTTTGCTGAGACAGATGAGCAGCAGGTGGTTGTACCCGAAACCGCTATCCAGACGGAGGAGGATGAAGCGGGTCAGCCCAGTGAACAGTCGGGCAGTGCCGCAGGTGCTCCGCCCAACGCTGTCCAAGCCGCACAACCGCAGGCAGACGCTACGCCAGAGGCTGAACCTGACACTGGAACCATCTTTGTGGTCAGCGGTTCTGGAGAAGAAGCCACCGTCAAAGCTCGACAGGTGCGATTGGGCGATCGCGCCGATGGTCAAGTCGAAGTTTTGTCAGGCTTACAACCGGGCGAATCGTTTGTTGCTCGTAGTAGCCGTGACTTAAAGGATGGCGATCGCGTTCGTCTCAGCTTGATTTCAGAAACTAATTGATCAGTGTGGATCAGTGGTTCATGGTCAATGGTCAGTGGTTCATGGTCAATGGTTAATCGTGCTGACTAGAGAAAAGATATTAAGTGGTGAGGAGTAGGTGATAGGGAAACAGGCAATCATCTGAGCTTAATCTTTCACCCCTTTTTCCTTCTTCTCTCTTCTTTTTCCCTTCCTCCCTCTTCTTTTAGCCTTTAGCCTTCATCGTTTATCCTTCTTTTTTCTCTCTTCTCTTTTTAGCCTTTAGCCTTCATCGTTTATCCTTCTTTTTTCCTTCTTCTCTCTTCCTTCTTCTTTTTTCTTTCTTCCCCACTCCCTCACTACTTATGCAGCAACCGACTCAATCTGGCTTTAGTATTAGCGGTATTGCAATCCGTCAGCACATCGGTACTCTGATGTTGACCCTGGCGGTGATTGTCATTGGGGTATTTTTCATCTTTAATCTCCAGGTCGATCTGTTGCCGTCGATCACCTATCCCCGGATTGGGGTACGGTTAGGAGCACCGGGCATCTCTCCAGAGGTGGCAGTAGATGAAGTCACCAAACCCCTGGAAGAGGCTCTCTCAGCGACTGAGGGAGTAGTGCAGGTCTATTCTCAAACGCGAGAAGGGCAGGTCAGTCTCGATCTTTACTTTCAACCCGGAGGCGACATTGACCAGGCGTTGAACGATGCGACAGCGGCTTTTAACCGGGCTAGATCTAACCTGCCGGACACGATTGAGGAACCCCGACTGTTTAAGATTGACCCGTCCCAGCTTCCGGTGTACGAAGTGGCGATCGCTTCATCTTCCCTCGACCCGGTTGATTTGCGGGTGTTTGCCGACGAAGAACTGGCGCGCGAGTTAGGCGTGATTCCAGGGGTGGCAGCGGTGGACGTGACCGGGGGAGTCACCGAAGAGGTTCGGGTTCTGGTGGATCTCAACCGACTGCAAGCCTCTGGCATTGGGCTGAATGACGTGTTGGATGAGTTGGATGCTGCCAATCAGGATGTGTCTGGGGGACGCATCTTGGGGGATATCTCTGAACCACTGACCCGTGCGGTTGGGCGATTTCGAGATGCCAGAGAAATTGAGGATTTGTCCTTTGTGGTGCCCAGTGGGGGGGGTGCGACTACTGCAACAGATGATGCTGAGAGCCTGACTGACTCCAATCTCGTGCGGCGGGTGTACCTGCGCGACTTTGCCGAAGTGATTGACGGCACGGAGGAGCAACGCATTTTTGTGTCGCTGAATAAGCAACCCTCGGTCAGGGTGACGATTCAAAAGCAACCGGATGCCAACACCATCGAAGTGGTGGGTGGGGTAAAGCGACGATTGGAGGAACTGCGACAGGCTGGAGTCATTCCAGACGATATGCAGTTTACCGCTACGACAGATGAGTCTGTCTTCATCCAAAATGCCATCTCTAACGTTACGTCATCGGGTCTAGTCGGGACGGGGCTAGCGGCGATCGCGGTTCTGCTGTTCCTCGGTTCGCTGCGACAAACTTTGATCATCGTCATCGCCATTCCCCTGGCAACACTGGCGGCGATCATCATGATGCGCTTGTTTGGCTTGTCCATCAACGTCTTTAGTTTAGGTGGATTGGCTCTGGGTGTGGGGATTGTGGTCGATAACTCGATCGTGATGCTGGAGGCGATCGCGGAAGATGCAGGCATGACCCCTGGCAGGGATGCTCAAACGCGGCTCACGTCCCGACAGTTGATTGCTCAAGCCATCCGCAGTGGTCAGTCGGTCGAGTCAGCCCTGCTTGCCTCTACTGCAACCAACCTGGTAGCAGTGTTACCCTTCCTGCTGATCGGTGGCTTTATTGCACTCCTGTTTAACGAGTTGATCCTTACGATTAGCTTTGCGGTAGCAGCGTCGATCCTCGTCGCGGCGACGGTGGTGCCAATGGCAGCCTCTCGCCTGTTGGCCATCCGTAAAAGCAGTGGCGTGGGGCGGTGGTGGTTCTTCCAGGAATTCAACCGTCGCTTTGAATCGGCAACTCGACGCTATGCCCAGGTGCTTGACCATACCCTGCGTCATCGGTTTTTGGTCATCAGCCTTGTTTTCTTGCTGTTGGGAGGCAGTAGTTTGTTGATGATCGGGCAGATTCCTCAAGAAATTTTGCCTCGCATTAACACTGGACAGGCTCGATTGAATGCTCAATTTCCTCCGGGAACTCCGCTGGCAACCAGTCGGCAGATTATGGATGAGGTTGATGATATTCTGCTGGCGCAACCGGAGACGGATTACGTTTTCTCGACGGTTGGGGGATCTTTGTTTGGCAACACCACCAATGAGAACCCGCTGCGGGCAAACAGCACCATTACCCTCAAACCTGGAGCCGATGTCGAAGGTTACGTGGCGCGGGTGTCGCGGGAGTTTAACAAGCTCAATTTGGTGGATGTGCGCTTGCGGTTGAGTCCGGGAGAGGTGCGGGGGTTGATCCTCAGTAACTCTCCAGTGCGATCGGATATTGATGTGATCTTTCAGGGTGAGGATGCTCAAACGCTAGAGCGGACAGGTCAGCAGGTGCTCAACGCCCTGGAGGAACAGGCAACGCTGGCAAACTTCCGCCCGGATGCCGATCGCCGTCAGCCTGAGTTACAAATTCGCCTCGATCGCGAACGCGCCGCTGACTTAGACCTGGATGTTCAGGATGTGGGTGAGGTCTTGCAAACAGCGATCGAGGGAACGGTGCCCACCCAACTGCAACGGGGTAATCGTCTGGTGGATGTGCGGGTGGAGTTGGATCAGGACTCGATTCGTCGTCCTTCGCAACTGCGACAACTGCCCCTCTTTACCGAAGACAACCAACTCGTACGCTTAGCTGATATTGCTCAAATTGAGGAAGGACAGGCTCCAGGCGAAATTCAGCGAATTAACCAGCGGCAGGTCTTTTTGATTGCCGGAACGCTGAACGAGGGAGCCAGTTTAGGACCAGCGTTAGCTGAGATCGATCGCATCCTTGAAGGAGTTGAGCTTCCAGACGGAGTCAGTCGGCTTCCCAGTGCGGCTGCACAAAGCAATCGCGATATTCAGGCGGCTCTCCCTATTTTGGGTGGATTAGCTGGATTTCTGGTGTTTGTCGTGATGGCAGTACAGTACAACTCTCTGGTTGACCCGTTGGTGATTATGTTCACCCTGCCACTGGCTCTCGCTGGGGGAATTTGGGGACTGTTTTTGACGCAAACGGCGATCGGTGCCACGGTGATTGTGGGAGCGGTGTTGTTGGTCGGGATTGTGGTTAACAACGCCATTTTGATGGTGGAACTGGCGAACCAGATTCGTGAGCGGGATGGGGTCGATCGCCGCATTGCGATGCTTCAGGCGGCTCCTCAACGGTTGCGTCCAATCTTGATGACGACTATTACAACTGTCGTAGGGATGTTCCCGCTGGCACTGGGGTCGGGGCAAGGGGGTGAATTCCTGCAACCCCTGGGGATTGTTGTCTTCTCCGGATTGGCACTGGCAACACTATTGACCCTGTTTATCATTCCTTGTTTTTACCTGCTCCTGCATGATGGTTTCGATCGCTTCTCCAAACGTAAAGAACCCGTCTCAACAGTGCCTGTTCAAGAACCTGTCAGTTCCGGCTCTCGTCGTCAGTAACGCCAAAATCGCAAGGTGCGATCGCGGCTGCTACTGACTAGAATGCATTCGTGAGGACTAAAGGCGATCGCCCCAATTTCTTTGGAATGCCCCGTCAAGATGCTGATCAGTTGAAGGGTCACAGCATTCCACAGTTTGATCGTGCCATCCCAACCGCTACTCGCTAAGTATTTGCCATCGGGGCTGAGAGCGATCGCAGTCAAAATTTGATGAGCCTTAACCTGGTTCAGTTGCTTCCCGGTTTTGGCATCCCAGCACAAGATGCGTCCGTTGCCACTGCCACCGATTAAACGAGTGCCACTCGCATCAAACGTAATGGCTCTCAACCGGGGAGCAGAAGACGGCAACATCAGACCAGTACCGCCCAGTCGTCCAAAGGCTAGCTTGCCGGGTGGGGGATAAATTTGGGCCGCTGTAACCGTGTCAAATAAGTTATAGCCAGCGTGATCATCACAGGTCGCTAATAGCCGACCATCGGAGCTAAAGGCGATCGGCGTAAAGGCAGCGTGTCCGCTCATCGCAATCATCTCGGCTCCAGAAGTGCCATCCCAAAACTGGATGCCCTCGTTAATGTTGCTGGTGGCGATGAAGTCATGCCTGGGATGAAACGCGACAGCATCAATTTTAGGCAGGCTGATGCGTAGGGGTTTGCCGTCCCACTTCCAGGGAGTTGCCGATGGGGAATTAATGGTAAGTCGCTCTTGAAAGGTAGTTGTGTTCCATAGTTTGACCGTGCCGTCCAGACTGCCACTTGCCAAGGTAGAGCCATCATGGCTAAATGCCACTGAGGTAATCGCGCTGACATGACCTCTCAAGGTGTGCAACAGCTTTCCGTTTGGGCTTTGCCAGATTCGCACAACATTCTCTTTGCCTAAAAGCAGACTCCACTCCACCCCACCTCCACCTGCCACAATCGGAAGAGTTGGATGGCAGGCTAACGAGTAAATAACTCCTTTTGTAAACGTTAGCGTCGAGGTTGGATAGATGGATGGAGGCACAAGAGGGAGTGAGGGGGAGGGGAATTGGTTGACCCGAGTTCGGGATAGGGGTTTTGGGCATTCCGAATAGAGGGATGATTGTGTCCTCGCAGGGGCGTGATCGAGACGCTCACACTCCCTTCAAGCAGATCGTTTAAGCCAGTGTGAGCATCCTGCTCGCGACTCATTCATCCCCAAGATCAGCAACATCGGATTTTGGATTTTAGCGGTTGAAACCGCTGCTATTCGGTCAAAACCGACTCGCGTTGATTAGGCAGACCCTTGATGTTTGTTAGCCCGCGCAGGCGGGCTTCGCTCTGGTAGCCGCGAATTCATCCGCCAGGTATTTTTCAAGAGTAAAGAGGCGTGTCACCAGGGGCTACCCACAAGTGTAAACGCACTCCAAAAGTAGGGTTGTACAAAGGTTAGACGTCCACTCTGGCTCAATTCATCAGGCAATGACATGGCTCCATTGGAGTTGTGGAGTTGATCATTCTCGATGTAAATTTGCCCTTTCAACATAGCGATCTGGGTTCGGCGCAATGCCTCAGCTTTAGTCGTCACCTCAGGATTCGCTAACTGCCCATAAAACTCGCGCATCAGGGCTAGTGTTCCCGTATCACTGACTCGCCATAAACTCGCAAGAGATGACTTCACTCCTGATTGGAACGACAACCCGGCAAACCCTAACTCAGCTTCCCGATCGCCCAATGCCGTTTGGCAAGCACTCAAGACCAGCAACTCAACAGGCAAGTCGCGCCAATCCAACCGACGTAATTGATCAAGATCAAGGCGATCGCCCTGCCACAGTTGAATATAAGACTTATCAGGCTCCCCAGGGTTAAACTCGGCGTGGGTAGCGAGGTGGACAATGCCAAAGGCTTGCGAAGTCAGTTGTCGCCGCAAATTTTCGAGGGTGAATTGGCGATTGAGAAACACCCTACCCTGTCGATCTTGGGTGATAGCTGACAACTCCAGAGGTACAGCAGGCAAGTCTTCTAACCCTTGAAACTCAGACGCACCCATCGCGAGCACCCGCAACTGACGCAATCGATTGTAGTTGGGATTGGTCAGGCTAAACGCTGGAATCAAGCCAACGCTGTATTTTTCAATCAAAAACTGTTGTCCATCGTGGAGTGCCGCAAAGGGAAGCGATCGCAAATTTTCCCCCACACAAAAAACGAGAGTGTCGATCGCCTGTGCCTGCAAATCTGCTTCCAAAGGAGCAATAATCCACTGATAAAGCTGACGAGCGGGTTCTAAATAAAGTCTGGTACGAACAGGGCTAGCAACGCGATTGAGAAAGCCATTAATCACAGGGATCAAGGTTGTTCGAGGAACATCGGTCAGGCGTTTTTGTACCGCAGGTTGCCCCGGAATCACCAATACTAATTCCAATGCATCAGGTTGAGGAAAAGCGTAAATCAAAGCCAACTTCTTACCCGTTTGACGGTTGAGGCGTGCCAGGGTTGAGTTGATGGCATCGGCGGTCAGAGGCGTTCCAGCTAGTGAGGTGTTGAAGTGGGTGTTGTATTGGTTTTGCCAGGTTTGCTCAATCTCGGTAATCCGTGAGCGCACGGCATCAGCAGGGGCAGGCGTTGTTGATGAAGCAGGTGCTACTACACTGCCAATCACGAGTGTCAGGACTAAGCCCAATAGCAACGATCCCAACGTCAGGAGGTGCTTCTGAAGAGGCGATCGCATAAGCAGAAGTGGATAGGAGGACAGCGGTCTTTAGTAACTACAACAGCCAGATCGGGAAATTCGTAGCAACAGGCAGAAGACAGTTGGTCGAGGCGTAAAAGGTGGAGGTCTGTCTAGAGTTTTTGCGAAACGTGGCTTCACTCGGTTCAATGCTGCCTGTAACTCAAGGGCAGGTACTTTAGCACAAGGCAGATGGGCGGGCATTTAAGTTAAGTAGGGCTGATGCACTTGAAGCCTGAAACCTTGGATCTCCCCTTGCCCTGTTCAACAGGAGGGAATTCCGAGAGCCCTCTCTTCAAGAAGGTTTGGGAAATCTAACGGCGTAAGTCCTGTTGAGGTTGAGAAAAGGACTTTGGCGGTTGAAACCGCCGCTATTACAACAAAGCCGACCTGCGTCGGTTGGCAAGCCTTTAATTTCTGGTTGTCCGCAAAGACAGACTTCCAGATAGCGGCACATGGATTTGCTGGTCTGCTTAATCCAAATTGACGTTAATTTATAGTCTCTAATTTAAGACCCATCTCCGCAAGGTCGAGCCGGAATTATCCTGCTCAAACGGCGATACTCTGACAAATACTGTTCTAATGCGATGAACTGTATCAGATTCAGGCTGTAATAGATCCACCGCCCCTCTTGGCGCGTCTGCACTAACCCTGCTTCTTTCAGCGTCTTGAGATGAAACGACAGTTTTGATTGGCTAACGTTAAAATGCTCGCACAATTCGCAAACGCATAATTCCTGATCGCGTAACAGCTCTAACACTTTCACCCGCAATGGATCAGACAGTGCATGAAAACCTTTAATCACAGGAGCGATGCGAAGCAGGTCCCCTTGGGGGGGATTAGCGTCTGTTGTAGGCAGAGAGGTTGGTTGCATTATTGCACTGTATTCAGACTCAAAGTATTAGGATTCAAAGGAAAAATGAACGAGTTTAATGTCTAAAACTAGAGTTTCTATGGGTTATACGGCAAGGTATTGGCGTATAACCCATTGGTTTTATTTTTTATTCCCATAGTTTAGGAATCGCTACTTTGAGTGTATCGAGAAGAATCCATTTTGCGTGTTCAATCTCTGCACTAAATCTGCATTTCTCGATAGAAATTTATGCCGATTTCCTGACTAATGTGAAGTAGGTCACCTCAGGCGGGCAAAATAACCGTCCTGGCAGGTAGGTTCCTAACCCACGATTGACATATAACAGGTTGTGCCCAACCCGATGCAATCCCTCTGACCACTCCCAATGGCGAAACACCTTGTGACATTTTTTCTTTGTGTAGGGAATATAGGGACGCAATGCTTTGGGGACGAACGGCCGAATCTGACTTCCAAACGCGGGGAGTGGCCCCATGCCTGGAATCACCACTTGCCCACCATGGGTGTGTCCTGACAGTTGCAAGTCAACTCGCCACGATCGCAACAGGTCTGCCGTATCGGGATTGTGCGACAGCACCAGTCGCGGAACGGCTGGATCAATCTGTTGCAACAGGGTTGGGTCAAACTTACGCGACTTCAAATCAGCAAACCCCACTACAGGAAACGCTTCACCCAACGGATACGCAATTTGATTCCAGAGCACTTGAATGCCCGATCGCTCCAAAGCTGTTGTAATCTCAGTCTTAATGTTTGGAAAGCGGGAGCGATGGTCATGATTACCCAGCACTGCATAAATCCCAAATCGGCTCTGCAAACCTTTGAGGCGATCGCTCAGCGCATGAATTGGTGTTGGGTCATCCGTTACATAGTCCCCGGTCAGAGCAATCAGGTCAGGGGCGTAGTCATTGGTAAGGGCGATCGCCTCTGCCAACAACTCGTCTGACAACCGCAACCCATCATAGTGAAAGTCAGAGAGTTGAACGATGCGAAGGTTATTCAGCGAGTCAGGCAAATCTGCAATCGAAACCGCAACCGTTTCAAGTTTGAGTGAACCAGTCAGCCACTTATGCATGGAGGGAAAAAAGAAAAAGAAAAAAAGAAGAGGGAAGAGAGAAGGATAAAGGATGAAGGATGAAGGATGAAGGATGAAGGATGAAGGATGAAGGATGAAGGATGAAGGATGAAGGATGAAGGATGAAGGATGAAGGATGAAGGATGAAAGGGTCGAAAGCTTAAGTTCAACTCTATTGCCTGTTTTCTTACCGCCCACCATTTCTTCCCCACTGAGCACTTCAACCATCAACCATTGACCATTGACCATTGACCATCAACCATCAACCATTGATCCTTCACCTGTTTTATCCCTTTTTCTTTTTTCCCTCTTCTTTCTTCTCTTTTTCCTCTTACTTGAAGTAGATCAACAGATTCAACCCCGGAATTGTGCGAGAGAACGTCCACAGCAACAGAGCAATGTACAGCACCCCCAGTCCCCACTGATACCAGGCGAGGGCAGTGATCAGTCCGGGGAGGTGTTGATCGCGCAGGCGAATGTCATTAAAGCCGAGTTTCAGCAGGTTGTTGAGGCTGAAATCGAGATAGTTCAACCAGTTCCAGCGGCGATCGCACAAGATTGGGGCATAGCGTTCGCGGAACAACGGATAGCGGGGAATATTGGGAAGTCTGCCAATGAGTAATCGCAGTTGCCGCAGAGAGCCATCTTCGACAAAGTAACTGACCGTCATCAGGTCGTGATAGCGTCCCTGCCAATACAGCACTCCCAGGAGTACGGCGGGAATAGGCACGGTGACCAGAGCTAGACAGGCGAGCGTGACCCAGGGGTGTTCGGCAGTGCGAAAGATAGCAGAAAGCCCCAGGATGGCTAGTACACCAGAACCGCCCAGCATCCAGGTAGTTTCTTCGATTGTGGGAATGATGGGTTGTGGGGTGAGCCGACGAAACCGATCCACCAACCAGAACAACACTGCAAAGTAAGCGATCGCCACTAACCCCACGCCAAACACCAACCAGGAACTTGTCCCAAAGCGGGTGAGTGATAACAATAGCCCCAATCCCAGCCAATACAGCCCGTCACCCAACCATGCCAAGGCTGCACGCGGTGGACTGGTAATGACGCGATCGCGCACTCTGACGTAAGTCGCCAGGTTAATGTTTTCCAGACGCAACAGATCGCTGAGGGTTTGAAAGGGTTGCTGAAGCCGCGCCTGGGCGATCGCCTCGGCTTGTTGTGGTGAAAACCCGGTTTGCTGCAATTCCTTGACAGTGGCAGTGTTGAGGTTAACGGCGACCAACTGTTGACGCAGTTCTCGCAGGCGCAACTTCTCGCGAGTATATTCCACCCAATTCACATCTGAGATTTGCTCCAACAAGCGAAAATTGCGAACCAGACTCCGCAACAATGCCTCATTGCCCTGCAACGTGGGCACCGATAATCGGCGTCCAACTTGCCCCGGATTCCCCAAAATTTGAGCCTGTTCGGCGTTGAACTGCAACTCGGCTACATTCAGGTAAACCCCCTGGGCAAATCCCGCATCACCCCAATCCGCTTGAGTGAGGATACTCGCACCCCGCAGGTTGATCGGCTGATTAAACTGCGCCTCCCGAAAGCTGACCAGTTTCTCAAAAATTGCCTCGGTCAAAAAACAGGCTTGACCAAACTTGGCTCGGTTAAACAGAGCCTGTCCCTGCCAACGGGTCTGGGCAAAATCGGCATTGCCGCGCCATTGAACCCGGATCAAGTTAGCTGTTTGCTGAAACACCACCTGGCTGAAATTGGCTATGGCTTGAAACTCGCTGCCTTGAAACGTAGTTGACCCCAGAAATTGCACCTGATTGAACCGTGCTCGATCAAAAAAGATGGCACTGCGAAAGCGGCTCTCCTGGCGGAATCGCGATCCGGCAAAGTTAGCTAAACGGCTAAACCGAGTTTCTGACCAGTCTGTCCGCTGTAAAAAATCGGCTCCCTGTGCCTCCACACGACCCAGAAAAAAAGTGTTGGTGAAGTTCGCGAATCCATCAAATTGGGTTTGCACCAGGGTCAGGGGACCGCGCAGCACCGTCAGTTGTAGGGGAGTTAACTGAGTTTGCAGCAACAGCGATCGCGACAGTTGGCTTAGCTGTGACAATCGGCGGCGATCGCGCTCGATCTGCGTCTGTTCTGTTTCGCTAAACAGTGAGGGTGAGAGTTGCCCATAGAGTGAGGCACGTAGCCCCAATTCGCTCATTTGCAACTCACCCTGAATCAGGGAATAGCTCAAGTCTAGCCCCAGTGAGGAGTTGGGGTTGCGGAGTGCGGTTTGCAACAGGCGATAAAACTGCTCTCGAAAGGTCGCATTTTCTGAGCGTAAATCAATCACAAATCGCCGCAAATCAATGGTGGGAGAGCCTTCAATTTGCGTCGGTTTTCGCAGACGCTCCTGCAATATGTCAACGGTGAGAGGAATGCGCTCTGGTTGGGCGATCGCCCCCCACGCAGGTTGGCTTAATACCCCCGCTATCCCAAACCAGAGACTCACGATAAGGGCGATGCAACGGATGGCTCTAGTGATTGTTTCAGATTTGACCATCACCGATTCTGAATCACCAAGAAATCCTTAATCCCCAAAAAGATAATGAGGAAGTGCAACCACCACAAACTGAATTGCAGAATGGGGTCTAGTCTCCATCCCTGAAAGATGAAGACCAGCCCAACTGGAAAAAACACGATTGGAGCCAGAACCGCCTGAATTGCCAGGAGCGATCGCTGTTGGTCACTCATGCTTGGACGAGTGGAGGCATTGAGGGACATCACGAGGTACGCAAGCCCCAATGCCATATCAAAGAAGCCTAATAATGAAGCGAGGTTATAACCAACGTTAATCATAGGTTTTGCATGTTTAGAGAATGTAAAACTATAGCCATCCTATTTGATTCATGGAGTCTGAGATATGGTCAATGGTTAATGGTCAATGGTCACGGGTCACGGGTCATACACAAAGGACGAATGCCGTGAAAGAGCAGGTTTCACGACCCACTTAGAATTGCTGTAGTGGCTTATGAATGCTGAATTAACCCTGAATGCAATTTTTCACTGGCGACTAAAGTCGCAGCTATTGCGGTTTCAACCGCCAAGTCCAATAAATGGTCACCCATTAATTATCAATCAACAGCACAATCTTGCCGGTGGTTGAGCCTTGTTCCAGCAAACGATGCGCTGCGGCTGCCTCGGCTAAGGGAAACGTGTGACTGAGATGAATTTTGAGTTTTTGTTGGTCGATCAGACGGGCACACTGCTGCAAGATTTGAGCTTGTTGTTGTTGCGCCTCAATCAAGCCCTGTAACATCGGCGTAAGCATCAATTCAAAACTGAATCGCAGGTTGCGATCGCGTGCAATTTTCCAATCCGTTTTTGTGTCAGGGGCTAATAGTGTCACCACATCTCCGTAGACTCGCGTTGCTGCAAAGCATTGAGATAGAACGTCACCGCCCACGGTATCAAAGCTGATATCAACACCTACACCATCTGTCCAATCCAGCACCGCTTGTACCGCATCCGTTTGAGTATAGAGAATGGGGCGATCGGCTCCCAACTGTGATACAAAGGCTGCCTTTTCCTCATGGCTGACGGTGGCACAGACCGTTGCTCCTGCCAGTTTCGCCAGTTGAATCGCGACGTGACCGACTCCACCTGCCCCCGCTTGAACTAACACCCGTTGTCCCGACTGCAACCGGGCGCGATCGTGCAATGCCTCCCATGCCGTGATCAACACCAGCGGAGCCGCGGCTGCTTCAGCAAAACTCAGCGTCGCAGGCTTGTGAGCCACAAACCGCTCATCCACCACGGCATACTCGGCGTAGTTACCACCTCTGGTACCCAACCCCCCATGACAGAAGTACACCTCTTGCCCAATGTGAAACAGCTTCACGCCTGGGCCAACCGCCTCCACCACACCCGCTCCATCACAGCCCAAGATGGCGGGCATCTGCTCTGGAAAGAAGGTGCCCCGCTTCCGCAATTTGGTGTCAATGGGGTTAATGCCAGCGGCTTTCAGCCGAATTAACAACTCTGTCGGGCTTTGCAAGCTTGGCTCTGGCACCTCCCGCAGTTGCAGCACATCAGGATTACCCGGTGATGTCATGACTACTGCTTTCACAGGCTTAATCTCCATCAAAGATTTTTACAGCATACCGCTCAGGCTAACCAGATAAAGCTAATTCCTCTATGTAAAGACCCTTATCTAAGAGATGCGATACCTTATAGAAGTATTTGCTACTCACCAAAGTTTTCCAGCAATCTTATATGTATAAGGGAGAAATTGATTTTCGAGCGGATTTTTCAGGAATTGAGTTTGAATCAATTGAAATTGTGCCTTTTAGCCCTAAAGTACCAAAAATAACTCTTAAATCATCTGAGGAAGGTATTTCTTTAAAGATTGAAATTGCCAACGCAGAAAGCAGCAAAGAAGTTATTTGTGAAGCTGAGAAGACCGCTAAACATTTAGCAAAAATATTAACCTTTAAGTCTGGTTCATATCATCAAGATTTCAAAATAGTTCAAAAGAATCTGATGCAAGAACTTCCAGATGGAACTAATAGGATGATTACTTATGTTGTCGGGATGACAGAACATCTGTGCAATGTCAGGACATCGTTGGTTATTAAACCCGATAAGCTGCCTCAGTTTAAATCTTCAATCCAAAAGATTTCGCAAAACCAAAGTCCCTACTACGACCTTTTCTACTTCGCCCTTGGATTACAAGATCCAATAGCAAAATTTATGGTTCTATATAATATCGCACTGGATCTTTGTAAGAGGCAGAACAGCAAGACTCAAGAATGGGAAGAGAAACAGAAGTATGTAGATGAATTTATTCTTTCTATAAGACCAAACGTCCCTGTGTATTCTTTCCAGCGGAAAGATTCCATTATTTCAGAAACCATTTATACAAAATTACGCAATCAAGTTGGACATACTCGTCCTGATACTAACCTTGAGGAAACAAGAAACGAAATGGTAACAAACTTGAATCCTTTTATCAGCATTATCAGCGAGTTAATTAGTCAGAAAATCTCAAACGTTTAATTCTATTTAGTGAGATAGGTTGCCCTAGATTCAGGGCAAGTAGCCTTCATCCCTACAGCAATACATAAACCTCACCTCTAAACTCAATTTGCCGGAATTTGGGTTCTGCGAGAAAGGCAGAGGCAAAAGATATTGGTTACAATAGCTCTCTCTTAAGAGATACGGTACGCTTGACTACAGACGATCGCCCTCACTCGTTTCTCCTCCTCCGACTTCTCACCTCCCCCATGCCTCAAACTGCTGACTTTTTAAGCCATCTCAACTCCTCTCAACGCAGTGCTGTCGAGCACCATTGTGGTCCTTTGCTGGTGGTTGCCGGAGCAGGCTCTGGTAAGACCCGTGCGCTGACCTACCGGATTGCCAATCTGGTGTTGACCCATCGGGTTGACCCGGAAAACATCCTGGCGGTGACCTTTACGAATAAAGCCGCCAAAGAGATGAAAGAGCGGATTGAGAAGTTATTTGCAGAACGGGAAGCTGTAGCCAGGTTTAGCAAACCCTTTGAGGCGATCGCCCATTATGATCAGGTCAAAGTGCGATCGCACGTCTACAAAAACATTACGAAAGAGTTGTGGATTGGTACATTTCACGCACTTTTTTCGCGAATTTTGCGGTTTGACATTGAGAAATATCAGAGTCCACAAGGGTATAAATGGAACAAAAATTTCTCTATTTTTGATGAGTCTGATGCACAAAGTCTTGTCAAAAATATTGTGGTCAATCAGTTGCAATTAGACGACAAAAAGTTTGATCCGCGATCGGTGCGTTATGCGATCAGCAACGCTAAGAATCAGGGTTGGTCACCGCAGGATATGGAGCAAGAACAGCCCAATTTTCGGGGACGAACAATCGCCAATGTCTACTCCGAATATCAAAAAGCGTTAGCGGCGAATAACGCATTAGATTTCGATGATCTGATCTTGATTCCAGTGCAGTTGTTTCGCCAGAATGAGCAAGTTTTAGCCTATTGGCATAAGCGATTTCGCCATATTTTGGTGGATGAATATCAGGATACAAACCGCACCCAATATGATCTGATTCGTCTGTTAGTCACAAATGGGCACTCCGGCAAATTTGACCAATGGGATCACCGCTCGATTTTTGTAGTGGGTGATGCGGATCAATCGATCTACTCATTTCGCATGGCAGATTTTCGCATTCTGCTCGACTTTCAGAATGATTTTGGAGATGGTTTGCCCGACGACGATACACGCACGATGGTGAAATTAGAGGAGAATTATCGTTCAACCTCTAACATTCTTGAAGTTGCTAATTACTTAATCGAGAACAACACCGAACGAATCGATAAAGTCTTGCGCCCGACTCGTGGATCAGGAGAATCGATCTACTGTTATCGTGCAGATGATGAAGTTGCAGAAGCACAATTTGTAGTGAATCAGTTACGTCATTTAGAGTTAACGAATCCTGATTTAAACTGGGGAAGTTTTGCGATTTTATATCGCACAAATGCTCAATCTCGTGCTTTTGAAGAAGTGTTGGTGAGTTACAGTGTGCCTTACACCGTTGTGGGTGGATTGCGCTTTTACGATCGCAAAGAAATCAAAGATGTGTTGGCGTACCTGCGGGCGATCGCCAACCCCGATGACACAGTCAGCATCAAGCGGGTGATCAATACCCCAAAACGGGGCATTGGTAAGGCAACTGTCGATCGCTTAGAGACAGCTGCGAGTCAACTGGGTGTTCCGCTCTGGCAAATTCTTACGGATGAAACGTCGGTGCAAACGCTGGCAGGGCGATCGGCAAAATCAGTAATGAGTTTTGTCGAGGTGATTCGCAATTTGCAGGAGCAGGTCGATACGACACCCGCTTCGCAAGTGGTGCAGACCTTGCTGGAGGACTCTGGATACGTGCAGGATCTCAAACAGCAGGGTACCGATGAAGCTGACGAACGCCTCAAGAACGTGCAGGAACTCTACAACGCAGTCATTCAATTTGAGGAGGAGAACGAAGACGCGACATTGCTCACTTTCTTGGCAAATGCTTCTCTTTCTTCTGATCTGGATGACTTGCAGCAAGACCAACACAAAGTCTCGCTGATGACGCTGCACTCCTCAAAGGGGTTGGAGTTTCCGGTGGTGTTTTTGGTGGGGTTAGAGCAGGGCTTGTTCCCCAACTTCCGCTCCTTGGAAGATCCGGCAGCGATCGAAGAAGAACGTCGCCTCTGTTACGTTGGCATTACCCGTGCTCAGGAGCGATTGTTTATCACCTATGCCCGAGAACGACGGTTGTATGGGAGCCGCGAACCTGCCAGTCCGTCACTGTTTTTGGGTGAGTTGCCTAAAGAATTGTTGCTCAGTAATACGGCAACGGCTATTCCCAAGAAAATGACAACCCCCATTCGCGAAGTCAAGCGACAACGTGCTGCTGCCAGTGATGGCAGTGCCCCAGCAGGGCAGACATTTGAAGTGGGCGATCGCATTGTTGATAAACGCTTTGGCGCAGGTCAGGTCACCCACATCTTTGGAGCAGGCAACAAGCTTTGTCTGGCGGTGAAATTTCCCGGTGTGGGGCAAAAAATTATTGATCCGAAAATTACCCCAATCCAACGTGTTGAGTAGATTTCATCGGTCGTTCTGCATCAGTTTAATTGTTGTGAAGTTAGATAGTGTCGAGCAGCACCTGAAGTGTCTTTCTAAGATGTCCCTGTATCTCACCGTAATTGTATAGTTCGATACTGCACAGGCTAACTATAGTCGTTTGACAACTCTGACAAGGTGCTCTAAATTGGAGTCTTTCCTAATTGGGGGTGAAGCTCCTTTGAGGTTTCATCTGATTGGGTGACATCTAGGTGACACGATTGCAGGACTTCAGGGTGTGTCTATCTCTCTTATGGTTTAATTGGTTGCGTTCTAGAGTGAGATAGATGGATTGGCAAATCGGACAAAAATTAATATGCGATCGCAATGGTCAATTGCTAACCGATTGTGTTGTCCAAGCAAAAGACCATGAGAGTATTGTGATCTTCTGTGCGTCTAGCAGTGTTGTTGTTTGCGGGAAACAAAAAAATTTAGAAGACCTGGGCTGGCAGATTGACGCGGTTACCTCAACCAATCCTTCGTCTGTCAATCAAAATGTGAATACTTGAATATAGACATAGCCATCCTATTTGGTTCCTGAAGAAGTCTGAGATAGGGTCAATGGTTAATGGTCAATGGTCAATGGTTAATGGTCAATGGTTAATGGTCAATGGTCAATGGTCAATCGTTGCTGGTCACAACAAATGATGAATGACGAATGACGAATGAAAGAGTAGTTTCATGATCGATTTAGGACTGCCATATTTGAGCAGTATGTGTGGTTAAGAGTTGATTGCACATGATTAAGAAGGGGAATTAAACTAAGTTCGATATTGAGTATTGGTGGGTTGTGCCATCAAATCGATTGCAGGATACAGATGGGTTTGCTAAACCCGCTTGCACCGTTTGCGGATTTATTCAATCCACGAACCTTAGCAAACGCCGATCACGATTAATATAGCTGCGGTCAGAGAGCTTAAAGCAATAGCTCAAACCCGGATGCTGGAGAAGCTTCCTGACTCGCTTTCGCTCCATTGAATGTGGTACCGCTATAACTAACGTCAGTTCGGTTTAAGAGCCGGGCGAATGAATTTGCGGCTACTAGTGTTGCGAACACAAAGTTTTGCAATGTAGGGGGTTTGGGGCTTCGCCCCCAAGATGGGGTTCCACCCCTTCACCCCTCTCAAACCTTATTTTTTGCTGTACTAGAGCGAAGTCCACCGACGCGGACTCCGGAAAAGGTAGGATTTGACGAACCGACGCAGGTTGGTTTTGCTCCGATTTCGGCGGTTAAAACCGCCGCTATCCTTATCCCGAATTCACGTTAACTAACACCGTCCTCTACCCATCGCTAGTAGTGCTGTTCCGTAGGCTGCCTCCGTGTGCGCCGATGGGAGGATCGGAACCCCCAAATGGCGCGATCGCATCTGGCTCCACACCGTATTTTTGGCTCCTCCACCAGCCGTGTAGACCTGCGTTAAAGGCGTAGCTCCCAACGCTTGCAACAACTTGTATCCCGTTGCTTCGATGCGGGCGATGCTCTCCAGCAATCCATGCAGAAATTCAATGGGGCGATCGGGTCGTGGTTCCAGGCGAGGTAACAGGTTGGGGTCGTTGATGGGAAAGCGTTCTCCCGGTTTGACGAGGGGATAATAGTCGAGTGGGCTCTGCTCATCAGGATTAATTTGCTGGCTCAAGTGTTGCAATTCTTCATGAGTAAAGAATTGTCGTAACACCGCTCCACCTGTGTTAGAGGCACCGCCCACCAGCCACAAATCCCCTAAGCGGTGGCTATAGATGCCACGACGGGCGTCATCTACCCGCACCTTGCTTAACAGCTTCAAAACCAGCGTTGAGCCGAGGGATGTCACCGCCTCTCCGGGGAACTGAGCACCACTCGCCAGAAAAGCGGCAATGCTGTCGGTGGTACCTGCGTGAACCAGACAAGTCTCTGGAAAGCCATATTGGGTGGCGATCGCCGGACTCACTGAGGCGATCGCGCTGCCTGGTGCGACAACACGCGGCAACCTGACCAGAGCCGACACCGATTCCATCCAGTCGGGATAGCGCAAATCCCCTATGTCATAGCCCAGTTTGAGCGCGTTGTGATAGTCTGTAACGCCCAATTGTTGATGCAACAGAAACCCCAGCCAATCGGCTTGATGCATCAGATAGGGCTTGGAGGTGGGCTGTAGTTCCTGGTTCAACCACAACAGTTTTGCCAGACTAGAGGTGGCACTCACAACGGTGTGGTTCGAGGGTGCGATCGCCCGAACTTGCTCTAACTGGGTTTCTCCACGAGCATCGTTATACAGCAACGGTTCAAATAGGGGGTTGCCGTTGTCGTCACACATTAAAACCGTGGAGGAAGTGCCGTTGATGGCGATCGCCCCAACCCTCCGCCGCACCTCCCGTGGAATTGCCCCAAGCAACTCAAACAGAGTGTTTTGCCAAAGTCCAGCTAGCCCCGTAGATTGAGAAAAATTAAAGTTAGCTTGGGCTTGAATATCGCCTGCGTTGTTGATGGCGATCGCTCGTGCTCCTGACGTGCCAAAGTCAATGCCCAGTGAACAGTGGGTTGTCTCCCTCATACGCCTTCAGTCACACCTCCTCTGGCTCAACTTTTATAGCAGGACTCACTAAGGTTAGAACGGGGTGCAGGGGTGAAACCCCTGGCTGGGAGCGCAGCCCCCACACCCCCTTATGTCCTAATGCATAGGCGTAGGGCTATACGTATCGCGACACAATTCGCCCGATCGCTCTAATGCCGATTTCTTCAAGAATTGAGTATATTGGATAAACCAACTTGCCTGCGGTTGTTCGTTGAAAAGCCCGTTACATTTTGATCAGGCTGTTCTGCACTCGCAGCATCCATTCGGTGTAATGGTCTATGCAGGGATGGAGCTGAAGCGAAACTAACCCTTTCGGTCAAAACCAACCCTCCCAACAACACCCCCCCACCTAAGCTTAGGAGGTTGACTTGTCTTTCTCTAGTGACGATTTTGCAAAAGCCCTGGAACAGCATGACTACCAATTCCAGAGAGGGCAGGTGGTTCGGGGTAAGGCGTTTAGCTACGAATCAGATGGCGTATTTGTCGATATCGGTGGCAAATCAGCCGCATTTTTGCCCGCTGAAGAAGCGTCGCTAAGACGAATTACTGATTTGTCTCAAGCTGTGCCGCTTCATGAAGAACGGGAGTTTCTCATCATTCGAGAACAGGATGGTGACGGGCAAGTCACACTGTCGATTCGGCAACTTGAAATTCGGCAACTGTGGCAGCGTCTGGCAGAGATGCAAGAAGAAAACCAGACGGTGCAGGTCAGAGTCAGCGGCGTCAACAAGGGTGGTGTGACAGTTGATGTGCAAGGAATTCGGGGATTTATTCCGCGATCGCACCTGATCGACAAAGACAACCTTGATGCGCTCATTGGCAAAGCCCTAACCGTCAGCGTGCTTGAGGTGAATCCTGCGGCTAAAAAACTAGTTCTCTCGAATCGTCTAGCCGCTCAAGCCGCTAGCTTTAGCCAGCTTGCCGAAGGTCAACTGATCGAAGGTAAAGTGACTGGCATTCGTCCCTTTGGTGTCTTTGTAGATTTCAGCGGCACAACTGGTTTGCTACACATTAATCAGGTCAGCAAAAACTATGTAGCCTCTCTAGATGCTGTTTTCCAGGTTGGTCAGGCGATCAAAGCTGTCATTATCGAGATCGATGACATTAAGCGTCGTATTTCTCTCTCCACCAAAGTGCTAGAGAGCTATCCTGGCGAAATGTTAGAGAAGATGTCAGAAGTCATGGCAGAAGCCGCAACTCGCCTGCAAACGGCGCAACAAGTCGTGCCCCCTAATGAAGATGAGGCTGAGTCAGATGCGGAATCTTCAGATCCCGAGGCTGAGTTAGATTAACATCAGTTCGGTTTAAGAGCCCAGCGAATGAATTCGCGGCTACTAGAGCGAAGTCCGCCCCAAGGCGCGCTTCGCATCGGTTCCCAGTACGGGTGCTTCTGATCGGACAAGCCCTTTGACAAAGGCTCAAAGTTTCCCAAAGGAGATTTAGGGTCTGAGAGAACTTGTGTGTACACCGTAGCATGTAGGACGGAGGGGGTGTGGGGCTGTGCCCCAGCCTGGGGTTCCACCCCTGCATCCCGTTCTAACCAACTATCGGTTGCTATAGCCGCAAATTGATTCGCCAAGTGTTTAACCCGAATTGACGTTACATTAACTTGATGCCGAGTTAAAAAGTTTTGTGGCACATCAAAGTTAGGGAGGGGTGGCAGTGCCAAACCTGATGCAAGGGCATGGTTAATGTCACTAAAAGGGCTCTAACTCACTACAGATCGGTTGAGCCGATGTTATAGAGCGACTCTATCTTGGCGATAATTTGGGGCTTGAGTCGCTCCAACTCGTTCTTGAGTTGCGATCGGCTCAGCCCAAACTGAGAGGTATTGGGAGCCATTTGCGCCATGACAACCCACTGTTGTAGTTGACGACACTGTGCCGGATCGATATGGGCCGTTACCACGTTGGCACAGCGTTGAGGCGCATCTTGAGCAAAAAACAACAGGCGATATTGCCCGGTGTCTGCCAGCAAGCGTGAGACTGAAACCATAAATTGAACAATTTTGTAACCATAAGATGAGCAACTGGGGTCTCCAGTTGCTCATTTTTTAGTTCACATCATTATATAGCTTTCTA